>JAMONL010000115.1 GCA_027065815.1 Sulfurovum sp. | reverse complement strand
TATACACATACCTCTATTGCGATCCGTGATGCGATTGCTGCGGTACAGCTTCCGACACTTGAAGTACACCTTTCAAACATTCACCAGAGAGAAGAGTTCAGACATAAGTCCCTGATAGCACCTGTATGTGCAGGTCAGATCATAGGAATGGGACCGTTCGGTTACCACCTTGCAATGGTCGGAATGACTCAGATCCTGAATGAAGTAGCGGCAATGAAACAGCACCAGGCTAAAGCTCAGGCAGCAGCACAGCCAAAAGCGTAATCTTACTTCGATATTCTCTAGGCAGGGCCGGTTAACCGACCCTGCGTGAGCAATATCGGTCAATAAATCGACCCTACACTCTTATTCTTAACCAAAGGCTTCTTATGAATTATATGCTTAAAGATGAAAATGCGATCTATTATGAATGTGGGTATTCCTGTGACAATGCACTCTACCTTCGTTTAGGTTCAGAAGCGCATTTTATTACGGACAGCCGCTATACCATCGATGCACGAGAACATGTCAAAGGTGCCAAAGTTGTGATCAATGGAGATCTTTATGCTGAAGCCCTGAAAATACTTAAACAAGGCAAAGTCAAAAAAGTACATTTTGATCCTAAAGAGTGGACAGTTGCCGGTTTTGAAAAACTGAGTTCAAAAAGCAGGATCACTTTCAAGCATACTTTGGACCTTTCACATAAAAAGCGCATCATTAAAAGTGATAAAGAGTTGGAAATACTTGCAAAGGCTGCAAAGCTTGGGAAAAAAGCTTTTAAAATGTTGGCAAAAGAGTTCAGGAAGCATGGTTTTGGTGAAGATGAATTTACTTTGACACACAAAGCCAAAGCGATATTGGGAGATTTCGGAAAATATGATCTGAGTTTTGATCCTATTGTTGCTATCAATGCCAATGCGGCCAAACCCCATGCGACACCGACATCGACTACCTTGGTCAAAAATGACCTGCTATTGGTTGATGCGGGATTAAAGTACAAGCGTTACTGTTCAGACAGGACACGTACGGTTCAGGCAGGCAAGTATTTTACCTTTGATACCCATCAGATCTTTAAAGCCAAAAAGATCCAAAAAGCTTATGATACAGTGCTTAAAGCACATGACAATGCCATTGAGAAGGCACGTTCGGGTATGAAGGCCAAAAAAGTGGATGCTTTGACGCGTGATATCATTGAGAAAGCCGGTTTCGGTAAGTATTATGTACATTCGACAGGACATGGTGTCGGACTGGATATTCATGAGATGCCGTATATCTCAAGCAAATCTGATACCATTATTGAAGATGGTATGGTTTACACGATTGAACCGGGTATCTACATACCGGGTGAGTTTGGTATACGCATTGAAGATATGGTAGCCATGGTTGACGGAAAAGTAGTAGTACTGTAGGGTGTTGTGCCCTCACAACACGCTGTTATTATCAAATTTAATTTGGTGTTGTAAGGGCACAACACCCTACGGGAGATAAAATGGTAAAAAGAAAAAGTTTAGTTAAAAATCACACATTGGTCTTTATAGAACATTTCCCTTACCATAGAAAGATAAGAAAGATAAATCGTAGTCATAAAAAGCACAAAGTCTTACTGGGTATCGGCGGAAATGTCGGTGATGTGCAACGTCGTTTTGAACATCTGTTCCAATACCTGAAAACATCACGTTTTGTGACGGTCATAGAGACGGCACCTCTATTGAAGAATCCGCCTTTTGGGTATCTGGATCAGGATGATTTTTATAATTCGCTGATTCTGGTGGAAACGAACTTGACACCAAGAGCCTTACTACGGTATATTTTACGTGTAGAAAAAAAGTTTGGCCGTAAACGTCTTTTTAAAGACGGACCAAGAACTTTGGATATCGATATAATATTTTATGAAAATGTCAAAATGGATACAAAAGTACTGACGATCCCTCACCCGGAATGGATGAATCGCTCTTCTGTCCTGATCCCTTTGTCAAAAATGAAGAATAAATTTTAAAAGGTATGATGAATGATAAATGAAACCTTTGTAGCCTCAGATCCTAAAGGTGCTTATGAACAGGCCGTTGAAAAGTATGGAGAGGAACTGACTATCGTTTCTGCCAAACAGTTGAGATATGATGATGGTGTACTGCGTTGTGAAGTGGTCATCGCAGTGCCGTCAGAACTGTTCATGGAGAAATCTTTTGGTGACCAGTCCTTGAAAGAGGAGAGTGAAGAGGAAGAGCTTGTCTCGGAGATCGGTGAACTGAAAGCACAGATCGAAGTGATGAAAGAAGAGGTCTTCAGTGATATCAGGAAAAATGATTCCGTGATCTCCGAAGTCAAAGCACTGTTCATTAAAAAAGGTATTTCTGAAAAGTGGCTTGACGAAATTTTTAATTCGCTCATAGGTACCTCTCTGGTAGAGGATAAAGAACTGCTTGCCTCTTATCTTATTGAAGAGATCGATGCCGCATTGAAAGTGAAAGAAGAAGGTATC
>JAMONL010000114.1 GCA_027065815.1 Sulfurovum sp. | reverse complement strand
TAATTTCGTCTGTTTTTGTAACTCTGCATATTTCTCTTTGGAGGTAATGATATACTCCAGTACAAGTACAGCAACCATACCCGGTAAAGCACCTATACAGGCATAAATGATGGCAAAAAATATATTTTCAGAATAAAAAGAAAGAAAAGAGGTAACGGCACCGATGAGCACAAAGGCCCATGCAACACCTAAGAGAAAGTTAATAATGAAACCCAGTGGTTTGTCTCCAAGTCTCATAAAGTATTTATACTTCACCCATTGTATCAATAACAGGGTTTGGCGCTTGATCATGCTCATCATCTATCGCTACTGCACCTGCAAGGTAAACGTAGATCAGGATCATAAATACAAATGTCTGCAACAATGCCGAGAATGTCAACAACAGGTATGCAGGAAGCGGTGCAATGAATGGTACCAGCATAAGAAGAACCCATAAGAAAAGATCATCACCTTTGATGTTACCAAAAAGTCTGAATGAAAGTGAGATGATTCTTGAAAGATGCGAAACGATCTCGATCGGGAACATCAACGGTGCAAGCACTTTTACCGGTCCGGCAAAGTGTGCGAAGTAATGGACCACACCATTTTTCTTGATACCTTCATAGTTGTAGTAAACAAATACCATCAATGCCAAAGGCAAAGTCACATTGATATTTGAAGTCGGTGATTCAAATCCGGGGATAATACCGATCACGTTGGATACAAAAATAAACATACCTACTGCTGCTACAAGCGGAAGATATTTTCTTGCAAGTGTTTCACCGATCACATCTTTACCCATGGCAACCACACCGCCAAGGTATGCCTCCATAACATTTTGAGTACCGTTCGGTACAGCTCTAAGACTTTTTGTAGCCATTTTAGCAATAGCAAGAACAATGATCGCTACCAAGATCAAGTGCGCCACGAACATCATCTGTCCGTGTCCTAAAATAGCACCAAGGTAAGTAAATACACCTTCCATAAAACATCCTCTTATTAATCTAAAACCTCTTTGTGAGATTCATTTGGCTGTATTTTACAGAAAATGTGCTAAATTTTCGGTTAAAACTAGGCTATTTTTATAAGAATTTCTGCTTATACCAGTATTCCTTCCTGCCCTATGCGATACAAGGCAAAATCATACTTCACAGGGTCGTTTGCATCCCATCTCTTAAAGTTTTCCGTAAGTTCAATGGCTGCTTTCATATCGTAGGATCTTCGTTTGAGCAGTCCCAGTTTTTGAGACATTTTAAAAGTATGTGTATCCAAGGGCATCAAAAGATCTTTTTTATCTATTTTGGACCATAAACCCATATCGAGTTCATCTTTACGCACCATCCAGCGCAGATACATCATATAACGTTTATAGGTTCCTGCTGTTGCAACTTTTTTGGGAAGAGAACCTGTCAGAAAACGGTATCCCTGTGTTTTGTGAGGCAGCAGCTTTTGAAAAGTTTCAATAAAATGCCAAAGTCCTTCAAGGATCTGATGCTCTTTTTTGTATCCTTCATAGAAAATATTCTCTATACTGTCTACTTCTTTCAATCGTTTCAGTGCAATAAAAAAGGCAATAACATCTTCAGGTTTTTGAAAACGATAATAATGTGATGCCAAAGTATTTTTTATGATTTTTTCATTTTCATCCAAAAGAGAAAAGTCAAAAGAAGCCAGAAACTTGATGATCTGTCCTGCATTTCCATAGGCAAACAAGGCACAGATCAAAGCGATGGATTCATCCTGATATTTCGAAGCGATAAAGAGAGGATCTGGTTTTTCCAAAGAGAGTTCTGAAATGGAATTACGTTTTTCAACTTCAGTATCCAAAAGTATTTTTACATCTGATAGTTTCATATAACACCAAGATTTATTGGTGTTGTGAGGACACAACACCCTACAGCATCAAAATACAATATGCATCCGTAGGGTGTTGTCACCTGACAACACCACACAACATTCCCATACAACACAATCTCCTAAAACGTAAAGTGCTCACCCAAATAATATTTCCGTACATTCTCATCATTGGCAATTTCATCAGAGCTGCCGCTTGCCAGCATTTCACCGCTTTTCATGACATAGGCTCTGTCACAGATACCCAGTGTTTCACGTACATTGTGATCCGTGATCAAGATACCCATATCAAGATCCACCAGCTGTTTGATAATATTTTGAATATCCAGTACGGCAATAGGGTCAACCCCCGCGAACGGTTCATCCAGAAGAAGAAATTTAGGTTCACCCACCAAGGCACGGGCTATCTCAACCCTTCTTCGCTCTCCCCCGCTCAAACGGATCCCAATACGGGCACGGATGGGTTCAATGTTGAAAATCTCAAGAAGTTTTTCAATGCGCGGCTGTACCGTCTCTTTATCCAGTTTCAAAGCTTCTGCAGCAATAAGAAGGTTCTCTTCCACCGTCAGATCCTTAAAAATACTTGACTCCTGTGGCAGGTATCCTATCCCCATCTGCGCACGTGAGCTCAAA
>JAMONL010000113.1 GCA_027065815.1 Sulfurovum sp. | reverse complement strand
TACTTGAAACGATCGAGAATATCGCCATTACTTTTATACTCCCGAAACCCATGACCAATATCAACTCTGTTTGGCATGCCTGGCAAAAGAGGGAAGAATGAAACTGACTTTTTTGGGAACCAGTGCCGGTAAACCGACCACAGAGAGGAATGTCTCAGCACTTGGATTGGAATTTGAGCAGGACAACAAGTGGTACCTCTTTGACTGCGGAGAAGCGACACAGCACCAGATCATGCGAAGCAGGCTTCGTATAGGTAGGCTCAAGACCATTTTCATCACGCATCTTCATGGAGACCACTACTATGGACTGCTGGGTCTGCTCTCCAGCAAAAAGCTGGATAAAGTCTTCAACCCTTTGACCATCTACGGTCCCAAAGGGATCAGCAAGTTCATTCGGTGTGCATTTGCCGATCTTTCATTCGAGCATCTTGGGTACCATCTGAAGATCATTGAATATGAAGTGGGAGAGACATTTGTATTTGACAAGTTTTCATTGAAAGTCCTGCCGCTTGTGCATTCTGTGGAGAGTGTTGCCTTTTATATCAAAGAGAATGACACATCTAATAAACTCAATGAAGAGAAGTTAAGGGCAGAAGGTCTGGAACCGTCTCCTCTTTACGGCGAATTGAAAAGAGGGCGAAGCATTGTTTTTCAGGGAAAAAAACTGAAGCCTGAAGAATTTATGCTTGAACCGGTACGGGGACGCTCTCTGATCATTGCAGGAGACAACAGCCAGCCTGCTGTCCTGGGAAATTGTCTGAATGATCTGGATCTGCTTGTGCATGAGTGTACCTATACCCAAGATGTTTATGACCATCTGCCGGAAAAAGTACAGCATACCACGGCGAAAGATCTTGGAGAAGCAGCAGAGGAAAAGCATGTCAAAAATCTCATTGCCACGCACATAAACCCGCGTTACAGTAAGAACAGCAAACTTGGTGTAGAGATGGTTTATGATGAGATCAAAGAGGGTTACAAGGGTAGACTTTTTATTGCCAATGATCTTGATGTCTATGTTCTTGGAAAAGATGGGGTGGTTCGGAAAGTGTAGAGAACCTTTCCGAATATAGAGTGTAGAAACAAACTCTTTAATAGTCTTCCAGCAGATAGCATAAACAGTCCTGAAGTACAATACTTTTATCCATCGTTATCATGGCCGGCATCATCGCTGTTTTGAGAGAGAGATTTCCGTTTTTGTTTTGGATGATCTCATAGGTGATGTCTTCACCTTCGGGTGATATGACTAAAAGCGGTTGATCTACCTTTGTGTAAGCAAAAACTTCACCTTTTTCCAACATGGTAAAGTTATGATGATCAAAGTTTTTCACTATCGTTAAATCAGTGTCAGTATTGCTCTCTACATCGTCTTCAAAGCAAAAGGTAATATTCTGATTTATCTTGACGGTGGCAGAATTTTTTACCAGTTGCAGGTCATGCTGGGCAAGGGGTTTTGTCGGAAAGTGGTCCATATGCATGAGATCATCGAGGAGTGCAAATGCTTTCTCTTTTGCCGGCTTGTTTCCAGGTGTTGAACATTCCAGTGTAATCGCCGGACAGATCCCGTCAAAAGCCATGGTTGAAACGCCTTTTGGTGATTTGAATACCATCCCGATATGATTAAAAAAAGCGCAAAGATATTTATTTTCTTCGGTATCATCTGTAATGCAGCCATAGTGCGGATTCTGTCCTGTGTTATTGTGCAGGTCAATGGCTGCGAACAGAGGGTCTTGATTAATGGTCTCAAACACTTTTTCAATAAGTTTTGCCGTATCTGTCTGCGGATCGGGTGTACCCGGCCATGCACGGTTAAAATCTACCTGACCGTCGATGGCTCTCAACCCCAATTCTGCAGCATCCACATTGCCCACAAAGAGCCACAGATCTCTGGGCAGGTTGTACCCATTGTCTGTCTGATATTTTTTAAAGATGTCCTGCAGGATCTCCAGACCACTGAATTCATTGCCATGCAGTAAGATAGAGACAAAGAGAGCAGGGCTTTTATTGCCTTCTAAATGGATAAGTGTCGGCTGTTCAAATACTTTTTTTATATCACGATAGGAAACATTTAAAAAGGCATCAGGTAGTTCATTGATGATGTTTAACCGGTTCATCTACAGACCCCATTTATGTACGGGAATGTTCTGTTTGGAATTTTGCATATAATCCTCCATCAATTTGGGAATGCTGTTATATTTTTTAAAATGTTCTAATTGCCATGAAGCACCGTTCTGTCCGCTTAAAGTTCTCTCTTTTATCGTATTCACATACATATCAATATTATCTATGCCTAAAGACTCAAGCCCCGTTTTTGTAAGTGCCAGTCCATCGTTTAAGATCCACTCTTTTAAAGAAATCCTCTTGGCATATTCAGGTTCATGAAACTCAGTTTCCAATCCGTTTTTTGCTACAGTGTAAAAATCATCTTTCAATGTTTCAAACGGTATCTTTTTGAGATCGATCTTTGATCTTACCAAGCCTTGAATGAGACCTATGAAAAACCATATATTGACCTGGGTATCTACAAGCGTAGGTCCGGATGGTAGTACACGAAGCTCAAGTCTCAGTGTATGTTTACCCTCTTTGTCTTTATCTAGAATAGGGCGGATCCATCTCCATATGGTACCATTGTGCAGATTGAAGTGGTGCAGATCACTGACCGGTTTGTTCTTCACATCTGCAAAGATGATCTTGAACATTTTATTTTGCTCGAACAGGTCGAGCCAGCTGTTTATGTACCCGTGTGCAAAATGTACCCTTTTTTCAGCACCATGCTCTCTTTGCTGTCTGTTCCGTGTATCGACAGATTGTTCAAAGATCGCGATGCGCGATTCATGCCAGGCTCGTTTACCCAAAACCAAAGAAGAATTCGCTCCGAACCCGACGAGCACAACAGAGGCCAGAAGCGCAGCATGATAATAGTCAACTGCCTTATCAAAAGGAACTTGAAAGTGGATCTGCAGGGAGGTTCCAAGTGCTTCAAGCATCACGTCATTTTTCTGTAAAGAGACTTCATCCTCACCATGAAACAGGATCTTGACACTTTCATGTCTCAGTTCTCTGATACGCTGAGACACCAGCGTATATCTGTGCATGTCTGACTGATACAGTGCTTTGTTGAAATGCTCAAGTTTTAAAGAGGGGAGCACCCCAAAGAGTCCAAGTTTCGCATTGAATTTTTGAGCAGTGTTCTGTCCCTGATCCCACAGTGAAATGAGATCTTTATTCAAATTTTCAGCTGCTTTCCCATCAAGTGTAAAAACATTTCCGTTGATCTCTAGATCGTATTTTGCAAGTTCATTGGTAAAAAGAGGGGAGCCGACAGTATCCAGTATCTTCTTGTTTATCGGATCAGGCAGATTGGTAGCGTCTAGGATACAGGCTTCCAGTTCATAGCCTATGCGGTATTTGTCTGAAAAAATTTCTGAGCCTTTCTCAAACAGTGTTTTAACATAGTCATGCTCATTAGACAAAGCTTTTTGAAAGGCTGTAAAATCTTCTTTTGTAAACTCTCTATGGCTTATTTCACTACCCATCCATTACCTTGTTTTTTATAAGTATAACAAAAAAATATCCAAATTTGGCTCATATGAAATTAGATTATATGATTGTTGAATTGAGAAATATTTGAGCCGCAGGATCAGATATTTCTCTTCAATAATGTGTTATAAACCTATTTAGGTATGCCTATGACATTTTTTCTAAAAATAGTTTTATATAAAATGGTACCGTTAAATGTTGAGTTTGTTAAATTATTTCCATCAAATATGGCTGAACCCAATGCCGATTCATTAAAATTACAGGTATCAATTTTTGCATGGGAAAAATCACCTTTCCAAATTCTTGCTCCTGTAAAATTAACATTTAATAAAGTTGCATAAACGAATGAGGCTCCTTTTATATTTGCATTGATAAATGTTGCATTACTCAGATCTGCATTGGAAAAGTTTGCTTTATGTGCAAGGGTATGAGAGAGGTTAGCATGTGATAAGTTTGCATCCCTTAGATCTGACATAGTTAGATCAATACCTCGTAGATCTGCATAACTTAGATCGCATTTGGGACAGTCTCCATCTTCTTTGAGCTTTTTTAAATCATTAGGGTTAAATGCAAGAAGTATATTTGAACAAATTGCCAACAGGAGGATTATCTTTTTCATTTTAAAGCCTTGAGTTTTTGAAGGAAGAGTTCTGCTTTGCTTCCTCCAATGATCTTGCTTTTCTCTTTAGCATCTTTATCTAGAAAGAAAAAGGTAGGAATACCAATATAATCAAATCCTTTTGGTAATGTATCTTTTTGAATATCAAGGGCTAAAACAACATAATGCTTCTGTATGTACTTTAATACTTTCTCATCTTTAAAAACAATGTCTTTCATGTAATTACATTCTGGACACCATACAGCAGAATACATCATCATCACTTCTTTATGCTCTTTATTTGCTTTTTCTATTGCTTTGTCAAGGTTATGTTCATATTGAAGTTCATTAGCAAATAATGATAGTGTACATATAATCAATAATAGTAACGATCTCATGTTTTTCCTTGATCCAGTGATTCTTTGATTTCATCCCGTTTGCAATCGATCTTGAATAATCCGTATTTAGCATGCTTTGCAGTAACATGGTAAAGATCCTCTCCATCATAGCATTTTATTGTTCGTGATTTCAAAATGATAGAGACAGGGTATTTTTGTCCACTCATAAGGCAAAAAAGATTTTCTTCTTTGACCAATGTAATATCTTTCATCATATACTCCTTCAAACTTTACACATTATAACAAATAAATATAATTAAATATTTTAAGAATATATTATAAAATGATAAAAAGTTATTTTATATAGAGTATTGACTTCAATTCCCTGCGTTCAAATCAATTTTAATATACTAGGATCATCCCAGATAATGATCCAAAGTAAATGCCATATCTTCATCCAACTCGAGATTTTTTCTCATCCATTTGAGATAACCCATGTCTTCATGACCGATCTCTTCAATGTCTCTGCCTTTATATTTTCCGAATTTAAAGATCTTCATCATGACCGGTGTTTGGGTCAGTTCTGCCATTTTCTGCATTGGGTTGAGTCCTGGGAACTGCTCTTGTGTGAGTTGTACAAGTTTAGAGAGCAGCAGTTTCATGACCAACACATCACCGATGGCATCATGGGCCTTGATGGTAATACCGAGTTTGTCAGCTTCTGCCCCTTCTGTTTTATAGAGATCAAGGCTGTAACGCAAGTATTGGAGTCTGTGGTAGGGACTGTCAGGTAACAGGTGTTTGGCGCAACGAACCGTATCGATTAGGGTGTAGTGATTGGTAAAACCCTCTTTTTCCAGCATACCCAGATCAAAACCAATATTATGGGCAATAAGGTAGTTCTCTTTCTGATTCAACGCTTCCACTTTTTTTGCAAAAGCTGTGTCAGCGTAGGGAGGCTGGTTTTCTATGACATCCGGAGTGATATTATGTACTTCCATCGCTTCAATACTGATAGGTACAGAGGTAGAACAGAGTTCGTCAAAGATTTCAATATTCTCTTTAGAATGTACGATCAGCGCACCAACTTGTATAATGCGATCCTGCTCCTGGTTTCCTGTGGTCTCTGTGTCAAATAGTACGTATGCTGCCATGCTTTTCCTTGTTGAATTATGTAGGGAATAGTATCTAATTTCTACTAACATTCCAAACTCTAAATCACAAATGGTATAATAATCACAACTATTACACAGGAGTATAATAAATGTCAATGGATGCAAGGCTTATAGAACATATGATGAATCCTAAAAACTATGGTACCTTAGAAGCTGCAGACGCTCAGGGTATAGGTAAGAACCCGGATAATGGTGAAAAAGTGGCGATCTATATACGTGTGGGGAAAGATGAAACTGATCCTTACATTGAAGATATGAAATTTCAGGCTATCGGATGTACCACGACTGTGGTGGCAGGTTCCATGCTGACAGAAGAGGCAATAGGACTGAATCTAAATGGGGTAAAAAACTTGGTAGAGGCTACCATGAATCTGCTCGATAAGCTGCCTTCTGAAGATGCAGCCTGTTCCGAAATGGTTGCCCTGGCGATCAAGGCTTCGGTTGATACTTATGAGGAACGAAGGTCTGACCCTGAATATCCGGTCATCACATATAAAGTACAGAACTCCTGTGTTCCCAAAGAAGAAAATATGCAAAAGGAAGAAAATTAATATGAAAACAGTAATGATAAAAACACATGAAGCATGGTTGGCAACACTCATGGCAGGTTTTATGAGTAAAACAGAGAACAAGCAAGTGCTTTTTGATTTTTCAAATATCCTGTTCAGACATTTTAATTGGCTGGAAAATGAAATCATTGAATTGGAAGAATCTTACAGCTATGAAAGAGATGCCATTCCCATAAAAGTGGAGAAACTCTCTGAGATGCTCAATAATATCATTCACAGACTCGATGAGATTGACCTTCAGCTTTTAAGTTCTCCTGACAAAAATCTGGATGAACGTATCAGCTCAGATATCAAATATATGCGGGATGTATTGCATACTATGAAGGATGAAGATATTACAGCTTTCAGTATGGAGCGTAAATTCCCCGGGATCGACCTGACCGAAGAAGCCACAGACGCATTGACACTGTTCCTTTTTGAAGAGACCTATAAAGAGTATGAACTCATTATGATCTACAATTATCTGAAAGCACACAGCTCTGATGCGTATTTGAACAGGATATTTCAAATATTGATCGATGAGAGTTTTTTTCACTTGAAACGTTTTGGTGATATGGGCGCAAAGATGGGCATACTTGCTGTGCCACGTGTGGTCATGAAAGAGCTTTATCAGGTTGAAGATGTAGTACAGTTCCTCAAAGACGGTATAAATGAAGAATTGGCTGCGAAAGAAGAGTGTAAAAAACTGTCGGAAGCTGTTGCAAAAGACAGTCCAGAGTTGGAGAAATTCTTTGATTTTATTAACCATCAGGAGAATTATCATATTTCTCTGATGACCGATGCTTTGGCATATTTTGCAAAGAAAAATAATGACTAAACATTATACATCGATCTTGTCAAATATGTTTGGGAAATTCGCTTCCCATCCTTTTCCGGCTATCATTCAACATAGTATCAATGCGACATACGTCAAGCTTATGGGACTGGATATGAGCGAGTTCAGAGAACCGAGTACCTATAAGACACTCAATAAGCTTTTTACGCGTGCACTGGAGATACCAAGAGAGATCCCTGAAGGCAGATCAAAGCTGCTGTGCGGAGTGGATGCACTTATTACGGATGCAGGAACTGTCACCGAAGGAAAAGCATACCAGATCAAAGGTATGTCCTATTCTATAGAAAAGCTTTTTGGTGAGTATCATCAGAATGCTGTTGCAAAAGTAGAGGGAGGGGAATTCATTAATTTTTATTTGTCTCCGAAAGACTATCACCGATATCACCTTCCTATGGATCTGAAGATCCTTTCTTTAACGCATATTCCCGGTAAGCTTTATCCTGTTAATTTTCCATTGCTTCGTCATAAAAAAGAGCTTTTTATTGAAAATGAACGTGTTGTGATAGAGTGTGAAGATAAAAAAGGCAGAACGCAAATATTGGTTCTGGTAGGTGCGTTGAATGTAGGGAAAATGGTTGTGACCTTCGAAGAGAATATTCAAACTAATTCGGAAATACGTGAACCGAGACATTATAAATATGATGATCTCTGGTTGGAAAGGGCTGAACTGTTCGGCTGGTTTGAAATGGGATCAACTCTTTTGACTTTTTCAAAAAAAGGAAGTATTCTTCCCGAAGTTTCCATCAACCAAAAAACAAAATTTACAGATGTATTGGGAAAAATAAGATAACAAGGAGCTTTCTATGTTAGTGGTAAAAGAGATACAGGAATACGCAGAGATACGCACTAAAGCACGTGCATACCTCTGCTATATCATGAGTCGAAATATCTCCCAGAGTATTGAGGGTGAAACGACACTTGAAAGTGTGATAAAGAGAATTGACAAACTCAAGGAAGCCATACCCCGTGCCGAAGTGATCTATGCGATCGACGGTAACGGTAAACAAATGGTGGACAATATTTCATCCAAGTCAAAACTCAGAGGTTTCGGTAAAGGTGAAGACAGAAGTGATAGAGCTTATTATTATAAAACCATCGATGAACACCGGTGTATGCTTACAGATCCTTACCCGTCACTCATTTCAAATGATCTTGTCGTTACAGCAACATTTCCTCTGTATGACAAAGATGACACTCTTTTAGCAATTATATGCATTGATATCACACTACAGAATATTCTTAAAATGGTACATCCCAGCTCCATTGACTCTACTTTCGGATCAGTGAGCAAATGGGTCTATACAGCTTTTTCTGTAGCTCTTTTTGCTGTTGCTCTGCTTCTCTTTATTAAAGGCATTACAAGCTTTTTACATTTTGGGGTAAATCTTTCTGATATAGATGTCAATAAAATATTCAAATCAACTATTCTTCTTACCTTGTCACTGGCGATCGTCGATCTGGTCAAAGCGATCTTTGAAGAGGAAGTATTGGGGAAAGAGAAGAAGAAAGACAGTTCGGAGGACAGTCATCAGACGATGGTACGTTTTCTGGGTTCCATTATTATTGCCATATCAATCGAAGCTTTGATGCTGGTATTTAAATTTGCACTGACTGATCCCGGAAAATTATTGTATGCAGTCTACCTGATAGTGGCGATCTCAGTACTTATTATTGCACTTTCTGTCTATTTGAAAGTCAATCAGAAACTAAAGAACAGTAAATGAATCAAAAACTGATCATATTCGATATGGATGGTACACTGATCAATTCTTCATTGACCATTGCCAATGCCATCAATTATGTACGGAAAAATCTTGGTTTTGCACCTATGGATCAAAAGGAGATCCTTAGAATGGTCAATGACCACACACTCAATCCTGCTAAAACATTCTATCATGCTGAAGCCTTTGACGCAGACCATGAAAGATGGTTTTCTGAATACTATACACGCAACCATGAAAAAGAGTTAGTGCTTTATGACGGAATCAAAGAAATGCTGGATCTACTTAAAGAAGAAGGGTATGCACTGGCTGTGGCGACCAATGCTTACCGGGGTTCAACTATCGAATCACTCACACATTTGAATGTCTATGATCACTTCGATGCCATTGCCTGCTATGATGATGTTGAGAAGGGCAAACCATACCCTGATATGCTTTACAAGATCCTTGATGAACTGGATCATAGTAATGATAAATCTATCTTCATTGGAGACGGCCCGCGGGATGAAGCCGCCAGCAAAAATGCTGATATTCCTTACCTCATGGTTGACTGGGGATTTACGGAGCATACGAATGCTGTACGCTCTGTGGATGAGTTAAAAGAGATACTTCTCTAGGTATATTTCTTATGCACCCCATATAGATCGATGATTAATAGTTTGCTAAAAGAGGTACCCAAATATCTACGTATGGGCTTGTAATGATCTAGCATTTTTACTCGTTTCAACTTATAATATGGGAACGAGTAAAGTGCTTCGGGAAGTAATTTATTTAAACAAAAAATATGCTAAAATTCACAAAAAATAAAGAGTATAAAGAATGAATAAATCATTGATCACCGATATCTTTTCCATATTACTGATAGGGATGTCATACCTTATTCCAGCACAGTATCATCATGCAGTACTTTTTACCGGACTCTTTGCACTCTCAGGCGCCGTGACCAATCAGCTTGCTATCCATATGCTTTTTGAAAAAGTACCTTTCCTATACGGCTCTGGTGTCATAGAAAAGAACTTTGACACTTTTAAAGTTTCGATCAAAGAGATGATCATGAAACAGTTCTTTACTAAAGAGCAGTTAGGGAATTTCTTTGCACAGGAAGAACAGAAGATAGACCTTGCCCCTTTGGTGGAGGATGCAGACTTTACCCCTGCCTTTGAGGCACTTAGTAAAACAGTCATGGAATCACAGTTTGGTGGAGCCATCTCCATGTTCGGTGGAGAAGAGGCTTTAGAAGGTTTACGCGAACCTTTTTCCAAAAAACTGAAATCAGCAGTAAGTTCCATCGTCTCTTCTGATACATTCAAAACACAACTTGATCAGCATATTCAAAACTCTGCACTCTCTGACGATATGATCGATGCGGTTGAAGGGTTGATCACGAGACGTTTGGAAGAACTGACACCTAAAATGGTCAAAGAGCTTGTCCAGGAATTGATCAAAGAGCATTTGGGATGGCTTGTGGTCTGGGGTGGTGTTTTTGGTGGATTGATAGGCCTTTTATCCTCCTTTCTATTATAAATAATTTAAGATGAACATAAGAAAAATTTTATTTTTAATTCAATTTAATTTGATAAAATACGTCAATTTAATTAATTGAACTCTCTGAATAGCTAGGTTATTCAGAGAGTTCAATAATCACGGAGTATGAATGAACAAACTGAAACTGCTAATGGCTACAATGATCTTCTCTTCCCTCTCTTATTCTAAAGATACTTTCACCTCTTATGCGGATATGTGTGAGATCTCTGACGGGCAGGAATGTGCAAACAACCATGATGAAGTGAGAAATCTTCAATTGGCACTTAACTCTGATAAAAGTCTGAATCTACATCTTGCCTCAGATGGGAAGTGGGGAGATAAAACAAAAGAAGCGGTACAGAAGTTTCAGGAAAAACATAAGATCACACCGGCACTTGGATATGTGGGAAACAAAACAAAAATCCAATTGGATAAAATATCTAAACATATAAAACTTCCTGTGCTGAAAGTTGCTTCTTCAAAAAAAGAAATGCTCAGTACAAGCAGTTGTTATGTAGATTTTAAGAAACATACCAATCTGAGAAAAAGCTATAAGGTGTTCAAAGATAATAAATTACTCGGTAAAGCGAACGGGAAAAATACGATCCTCAAAATAGATGTGAGTGAGCAGAGAGTCAAACTGTTGGTCAATGGAAAAGTAGCACTCTCTTCACCTTGTACTACGGGGGCAAAACATAAATTTGAACCTAATACAAAAACCTACAGAGACAAACATACACCACTTGGTACATTTAAAATAACAGAGAAGATCGCAGCAAAGAAATCAACGATCTTTGGTGAAATGTATAGAAACGGTAGAAAAGTGTACCATGGAGACAGAAGAAAATATAGAGGTCCTAAAGCAAAATATGTAGGGCATACTATGCATCACTGGATGCGTCTGACAAGTGGTGGCATAGGTCTGCATGCCAGTAAGTATATTAAAAGAAATCCTGGCAGCAATGGTTGTGTCAGACTCCCGTTCAAAATCGCAAAAACGATTTTTTCTAAAGTAAGACCAGGTACAAAAGTAATGGTCGTCAACTAAAACAGCGACGTTTTACGCCCAGAAATCCTCATCGGTCATTCCACCGCTTTTCTTTGTTGCCACCATTTGTGTTTTCATGACCTTTAGACCCTTGTAATCAGTGGCATCATATTCTTTGATGTGCAGAAGTTCACATCTGTCATCAAAGGCTGCTTCAAGTTCTCCTTCATTCAAAAGAAAAGCAGGGTTTGACGGAACCCTTTCATTGCTCTGGTCATGCAGGAATGTTTCCATAAGAATGATACCGTTGGGCTTGAGTGCATCGATCATAGGATCAAAAAGAGAACGATCCAGGAAATAAACACAGACAATAAGATCATATTTTTCTTTGGGTAGCGTATAACTGTCAAAGTCAACCTCTTTT
>JAMONL010000112.1 GCA_027065815.1 Sulfurovum sp. | reverse complement strand
TTAGGTTTTTTCTTTGTCTTTTTTTCCTGGAATTGTTTTTTGATGACATCTTGTACCGTTTTTGGTTCAGATTCATACATATCTTCTTCTTTTTCTTCTTCCAACTTTTTTAAGACTTCAGGGTCAGGTATGAGTTTGCCTTGTTCCACAAGGATCTTTACAATATTTCTAAAGGTGGGTACCGCAGATTGTGAGGCAAAATATTTGTATCTTTTTTTTGCACGAATGACCAGAACACCAATGGTGTATTTATGTCCAAATTTATCATTGGCAAAGCCATAGAATGAACTGTGATATTCCCGTACGTAATGACCATGTTTCGCCATGTGTGCCGTCCCTGTCTTTCCGCCTATCTCCAGACCGGGGTATTGTGCGGCAACACCGGTTCCCCGTTTGACAACTTCAAGTAAAATGTTATGTATATAGGTAGCGGTTTTTTCAGTGATCGCCCGTGAATCACCTATTTTGGGATCGAGTGTATAGTGCTCCCCTTTTGCATTTTTCAGGTAATTCACAATGCGCGGAGTGACGATCATACCCCCGTTGTTAAAGGCAGCGTAGGCTTTGAAAAGTTGTGCAAAAGTGACGGTCAGACCATACCCGTAAGAGGAGTTTGCACGGTGCAGTTCATTGTTAAGTAAATGTACGGATTTTAGACTTCCCGGCAAGTCTCGTGAGAGATCGATACCTGACTTTTTAGCCAGACCGAATTTAAGCAGTCCCTCTCTGAATTCTTGTCCCGTAAGCATCCATGATATGAGTGATGTACCGACATTGGAAGAGTGCACGATAATGTCTGTCACCTGCATAGAATCAAACTTGTCATCATCAGAGATCCAATGTCCTTTTCCTATCTCAAGTCTTCCGTTGCGTGTATTGAACCATTTGTTCGGTGTGACCAATCCTTTATCCATGGCAATAGAGATAGAGAGTGGTTTTAGTACAGAACCGGCTTCATACGGGTACTCGGAAAACTTAGGGTTAAGTGCAGGAATATCTTTCTGTGTAATATGAGAGGGATCATAACGCTCTGAAGAAGCAAGAGAGAGTAGCTTGCCTGAGTGACTCTCCATCACGCCTATAATGATCTCGTCTGCATCAAGTTTGGTCTTCATGGTGTCCAGCATCAGTTCGACCCTTCTTTGCAGTGCAAGAGGGATATTCAAGTGAAGATCATAACCGTCGACCCTTAGTTTTTGGATACTGTTTTTGTCATGGATAACTCTGGAGTTGACGTCTCTTTTCCCTTTGAAGTAACCATCTTTTTGAGAAGTAAGATATTTTTCATAATTTCTTTCAATCCCTTTTTTCCCCCGGGGACGAATGTAATTGTTCTCTTCTTTTTTGCCTACATACCCAAGGATCGGACTCAGCACATCTTTTAAAGGAAATCGCCGGCTCTCACCATTTTCAATGATATCCAGTCCGTACAGTACTTCTACGCCGGAACGTGTTTTAATGGATTGGAAGACATCAAGTTTTCTGAGTTTGTATGCCAGTGTCTTGAGTTGCATGGCATGTCTTGCATCAATCTCTCTGGAGAGTACAATATTGCCTTTGATGGCTCGGCCTTTTTTGTTTTTAAACTTTTTACGTATGGCGTCTGTAGGAATACCGCTGTAAATACTGAACAGTTTAATAAAGACTTCTTTTTTTCCGGGATCGATACTTGCTCCGCGGATCACGGCCTGATAGGTTTTCTGTGAAGAGCTGAGTGTATAGTTGTCTGCAGAGATGATACTTCCCCGAAAAGACCGGTCATGGATAATGGAATTGTGACTAGGTATGCGTCTGTCACCTGTGATCGTTTTGAACACAGAGAGTAGAAAAATGAAAATGACAATAAATAAGAGTATGAAAAGACCGCTGATCTTGTACTTTCTCTGGCGAATTGCTTTATTAACTGTATCTTTTGACATTTTCCCCTCTTGATTGAGTGTAATTTTATCAAAGTTATCTGTTAAATCTGATAAAATATTGCTATTGATGTGAATAAACCAGTAAAGAGAAATACAGAATGATAGATAAGCCACTTTTAGCAGCGGTAATGACACTTTTAACACTTTCTTTAGTGATGGATTACTCTCTTTCAGTGTATACGGTCTCTCATTTTCATTATGCAGATTTTCATTTTTTTATTAGACAGGCCGGTGCAATATTCATAGGTTTTATCGCGATGGTGTTCCTGAGTAAACTTGATCCTGACAAATGGCTGATCAGGGTGGGCTTGATACTTTTTTTCCTCTTTGCTCTGCTAATGGTGATCATGCAGTTCCTGCCGTCATCGATCGTGAATGAAGTGGGTGGGGCAAAAAGGTGGATACATATAGGCCCCATGTCCATTGCACCTGTAGAATTCTTCAAAGTCGGCTTTGTCTTTTTCCTGGCTTGGAGTTTTTCACGAAAACTGGCAGACAAAGAAAATATGGGATATGTGGAAGAGTTAAAGGTATTTGCGCCTTATATTATTGTTTTTCTCTTTGCTGTGGTCGTGATAGCCATTTTTCAGAAAGATCTT
>JAMONL010000111.1 GCA_027065815.1 Sulfurovum sp. | reverse complement strand
TTTCGTTTCAGCCAAAGCGATGGCAACATCATCACCCCCATGAGGGAAGTTGGTCACCGTAGCGACTTTGATATGTCCTGTCCCCTGTGCATTTAGGGTTTTACGGGCAACAGGAATGAAACACGGGTAGATACATACTGCTGCAGTATCCCCTGCCAAAGAGTGTGCCTGCTGACAAAGCGCTATTACTTTTTCATCTGTATCATCATCATTCAAGGTAGTTAGATCCATAAGGGCTATCGCCTCTTTGGCTGTTTTTTGAAGATCGGTCATGTTATATTCCTTCTATACTAAAGTGCAGAGCCGCCTATGCTCATAAATATTCCTACCAGGGTAGCAGACATAAAATTTGAGAGTGTCCCGGCCAATACTGCCAAGAGACCAAAACGTGCGATCTCCTGTCTTCTTGACGGTGCCAAAATACCCAGTCCGCCCAATAAGATGGCAATGGAAGAGAGATTGGCGAAACCACACAATGCTACGGTAATTACTGCTATAGAGTGTTCGGAAAAAAGTTCTTTATTGGCAATGAAATCCACATAGGCAACAAATTCATTGAGTACAAGTTTCTGCCCCAGCAGTGAACCAGCCTGTACTGCTTCCGTCCATGGTATACCGATGATGTAGGCGATAGGAGAGAAGAGATAGCCCAGTATCAGTTGCATCGTAACATCAGGATAGCCAAACCAGGCACCAATACCGCCTAGCATCATATTGAGCAATGCGATCAACGCAATGAAAGCCAGTAACATCGCCCCGACGTTCATAGCCAGCGAGAGTCCTGAAGAAGCACCGATAGCTGCTGCATCGATCACATTGGCTGCTTCAATCTCTTCTTCTATCTCTTTGGCGATCTTTTGCTCTTTTACATCGCTGATCTTTTGGGTTTCAGGTACCAGTATCTTTGCCATCAGAAGACCACCCGGAGCCGCCATAAAAGAAGCAGCGATCAGATAATCCAGAGAGATCCCCATAGAAGCATACCCTGCCAATACAGCACCAGCAACCGAAGCCAATCCTCCTGCCATAATGGCAAAGAGTTCCGAAGAGGTCATACCGGCAATATACGGCTTGACTACCAAAGGTGCTTCCGTCTGTCCTACAAAAATATTGGCAGCGGCCGACATGGACTCTGTACGGCTTGTACCCAACATCTTTTGCAAAGCACCGCCAAAGATCTTGATGATCCACTGCATAATGTTCAAATGATAGAGTACCGACATCAGTGAAGCAAAGAAAATGATGACGGGAAGTACTTTAAGTGCAAAAACAAATCCGTTACCGGCAAAGACTTCAAACATTTTATCAGAGACTAAAGGGCCAAAAAGAAAAGAGATACCGGCATTGGCAGAATCGATCACGGTCTGTACTCCCGCAGAGATACTTTTAAGTACAGAGGCTCCCGAGTCAGTCAGTAAAACAAGTGCAGGTACAATGGCTTGCAATGCAAAAGCACCGCCAATGGTACGTAGATTTATGGCTTTTCTATTTTTTGAAAAGAGAACAGCGATTGAAAGTAAGACCATTATCCCCAACAGCCCCATTAAAATACTCATAATCAACCTTTTTATAAATATTTATTATGCTTAGTTTACACAAAAAAAATTTATCTCTCTTGAAAATTTTAATAGCTTCTACTAAAAAATGAATAGACAGATTTTAAAAAAAGTATTAAAATTTAATTAAGTAGGAAACATTAAAGGTCTTTCTTAAAATTATCGTATTTTATGGCGTACACTCAGGGAAATGAGAGTACAGATCCAATTTTTATTCCCTAAATAAAAACAATTTTAGACTATAATAGCTATCCATAACATTAGAAAAGGATGCAGGTAGTGAAAAATAGCATTTACATGAATAGTTTTGTGTTCATATCTACCCTGCTCCTATTCTCTGCATGCAGTCAGAAAAGCCTCAGTGTAACAGTACAAGATAAGCCCATAAGTTATACCAAAATACCCAAAAAGAAAAACAGTTCCCTACTTAAACCATTAAAAACAGACAAAGCTTTGAAGGGAAGGTCTGCCTTCTACTCACTAGGGTATCCTTCGGATGCTTTGGCAGCAAGACTTTACCTGATAGACCATGCCAATACCAGCCTTGATGTACAGTACTATATCTATAAAGATGACAGCATAGGCAACCTGATCTCTGTGCACCTTGTAAAAGCTGCTGAAAGGGGTGTAAGGGTACGTATACTTTTGGATGACATCAATACTGCGGGTAAAGATGAGAAACTTTCAGAACTTGCTATACATCCCAACGTAGAACTTCGTCTCTTCAATCCTAACATACTCAGAGACTCGTTACGCAACCTGGCACTCCTCTTTAACATAAATACACTGGGTAAGAGAATGCATAACAAAACGCTTATCGCTGATGGTTCTGCGGCCATTATAGGTGGAAGGAATATTGGAGATGACTATTATGTCATTGATGCAGATACGCTCTTTTTGGACTATGATGCATTGGTCATAGGAAAAGTTGTACCGGACATATCAAAAGCTTTTGATATCTACTGGAAC
>JAMONL010000110.1 GCA_027065815.1 Sulfurovum sp. | reverse complement strand
GTCTACGATCTTCCCTGCGATCGCTGAAGCCGCTGCCACTGCTGAGTTCGCCAGGTAGATCTCAGAAGTTCTTGCGCCCATACGGCCTACGAAGTTACGGTTGGTCGTAGCAACACATCTTTCACCATCCCCCAGGATCCCCATGTATCCGCCAAGACAGGCTCCACAAGTCGGATTGGAAACAACCGCACCTGCATTAATAAGAATATCCATCAAGCCTTCATGCTGTGCCTGAAGAAAGATCTTCTGAGTGGCAGGAGTAACGATCATACGTGTGTGTTTTGCTACTCTCTTACCTTTCATGATCTCTGCCGCGATTCGCAAGTCTTCAATACGTCCATTGGTACAGCTTCCTATCATGACCTGGTCTATTTTCAGGTCATCTGCGACTGCCTGTTCTACAGGTTTACCGTTAGACGGCAGGAACGGGTAGGCAATGACAGGAGAAAGGTGCTCCATATCTATCGTGATCTCCTGACAATAAACGGCATCATCATCAGAGTAGTGCAATTTCGGCTCAGATCTCAACCCGTCATTTGCCTTTTCTCTTTCATCAAGATACTGCTGTGATATTTCATCGATTGCAAAGATACCACTTTTCGCTCCCGCTTCAATGGCCATATTACACATAGAGAACCTGTCTGCCATACCAAGGTACTGCACACCGTCTCCTGTAAATTCGATCGCCTGATACAAAGCACCATCCACACCCAATATCCTGATAAGCTCAAGAATAATATCTTTTCCGTAAATGTGTTTTCCGGGCTTACCTACCAAATTGACTTTGATCGACTCAGGCACTTTGAACCAGTTACCTCCGGTAATGATAGAAAATGAAATATCTGTAGATCCCATACCTGTTGAAAAAGCACCAAGCGCACCATGCGTACAGGTATGTGAATCTGCACCGATGATGACATCTCCGGGGATCACAAGTCCTTTTTCAGGAAGCAAAGCATGTTCGATCCCCATATCTTTCTCATCAAAAAAGTACTTCAGGTCATGTTTGTAGGCAAACTCTCTTGAGATCTTGGCCTGGTTGGCAGAAGCAATATCTTTTGCAGGGATATAGTGGTCCATCACTATGGCAAAGGCATCCGGATTGGCCAGTTTTTCTGCACCGCTCTCTTCAAATGCTCTAATAGAAATAGGGGTTGTAATGTCGTTTCCTATCGTCATATCGATCGGCACTCTTACGATCTCTCCTGCATGAACCTCTTTACCGGCATGCTCTGAGAATATTTTTTCAGTAATGGTCTGTCCCATTTAAAATCCTTAATTCATTATCGTATTATTACGCGAATTATAGCGAAATAAAATTATGCTTCTATTGCTCACAACTTTGCTATAATTCCAACTATGAAATTATACGAACTGAAAGCGATCGCCCAACGCTTGAACCAATTTACATTTATAAGCCGTGCAAGACGTATTGAAGATAATACGCTGGAGATCATGTTCGATAAGTCTGAGAGTTATTTTTTCAATATGACAAGAGGGCACAGTTTTGTTTACAAAGCCCCTTCCCAACGGCCTCTTCAAGGATACAACGCACCCTTTGACACTTTGTTGCATTCACTGATGAGCGGAGGGAAACTTCTCTCCGTAGATGTACCCGATGAAGACCGTATTCTGCGTTTTACCATTGCACCCAAAAGTTCTTACAAAAACAAGATCATTTACCTGCAGCTTGAATTCACAGGGAAAAATACCAATGCCATCCTCATTGATGACAATGAAGTGATCATTGAAGCGTTAAGGCACATCGATGCCGACAGCTCTTTTCGTGTGATCCGTCCTGGAATGCAACTCTTAACTATTCCTCCACATGAAAGAAAAGAAGTATCTCAAGAGATAGCAGATATAGATATACATCTTGAACAGAGATATGAGACCATACAGGCAAAAAAACTGCTTGAGATGAAAAAACAGAAACTCTCTGTAACGAAAAAGAAGAGTGAGAAGTTTGCCCAACTCTTAGCCAAACTTCCCGATGAAAATGATCTGGCGATAGAAGAGAAAAAATACAAGAACTATGCCAACCTCATCCTTGCTAACCTCTACCAGATCAAACCCTATGATACCAAACTGAAGACCTATGATTTTGAAGGCAACGAGATCTCCATCAAACTGCCAAAAGACATTAAAGTAAACCGTATCTCCGACTACTACTTTAACCTCTCCAAACGTGCCAAAAGCAAAGCTAAGAATGTGCATATAGAAAAAGAAAACCTGGAGAGCAAAAAAGCATTTTATGACAATATTTATTATGCTTTGGAACAGGCAAAAGAACCTTATGAACTTGAACTTTTAGTCCCTAAAAAAGCAAAATCTCTGCGTAAAAAAGAGAAGTTGAGAGAGGGTGAACTTTTCTGGATAGAAGGTTATAAAGTGATGGTAGGGCGAAACAGCAATGAAAATCAGAAACTGCTCTCTCTTGCAAAAGGAAATGACATCTGGATGCATACCCGTGAGATCCCGGGTTCACATGTCATCATCCGTACAGACAAACAGAATCTGCCTGACTCGGT
>JAMONL010000109.1 GCA_027065815.1 Sulfurovum sp. | reverse complement strand
GATACCAGATACGTATCAATCTTGTGAAACTGCTTGCGACTGAACCGAATATGTTACTTTTGGATGAACCTACCAACTACCTTGATATTATCTCTTTGCGCTGGTTGAAAGGATTCATTAGAGAATTTGATGGTGAAGTGATACTCATTACCCACGACAGAGACTTTATGGACTCTGTAACGACACATACCATGGGTGTGCAGCGTAAAGCATTGAGGTTGGTGAGTGGGGACAGTTACAAGTATTATGCTACCTTGGAAATGGAAGATGAAACCTATGAGAAGACCAAAGCCAATCAGGATAAAAAGCGTAAAGAGCTTGAAGAGTTCGTAGCAAGGAATAAAGCCAGAGCGTCTACGGCTGCTCTGGCACAGTCAAAACAAAAAGAGTTGGACAAGATGGACGATATGGAAGATCTGACTACAGATGCTACTTTGTCTTTTAATTTTAACTATAAAGATACCCCTGCAAAAGTGATTTTTCGTGCAGAAGAGCTTGGGTTCGGGTATGATCCTGAAACACCACTTTTCTCTAATGTGACCTTTGCCCTTGAAAAAGGAAAACGTTTGGCGATCATCGGGAAGAACGGTAAGGGTAAATCGACACTGCTTAACTATATTGCGGGAGAATTGCCACAACAGCAGGGAGAGTTGAATTTTCATCCTTCTACGAAGTTCGCTCACTTTGGGCAGACCAATATTGAAAGACTGAATACTTCAGCAACGATTGTCGATGAGATCGCTTCGATGAGCAAAGAGATCGGTATTCCACAGGCACGTAATATTGCAGGACGTATGATGTTCTCTGGAGAACTTGGAGACAAAAAGATCGAAGTACTCTCAGGAGGTGAGCGAAGCCGTGTCATGTTGGGGAAGATCATTGCAACACCTGCAAACCTGTTATTCCTCGATGAACCTACCAACCACCTTGATATGCAGTCCATTGATGCTTTGGCTGATGCCATTGAAGCCTTTGAAGGCTCACTCATCATGGTTACACACTCGGAGATGTTATTGCGTAAACTTGCAGATGCATTGATCATTTTCCATAAAGGTGGAGCTGAGTATTTTGACGGGAGTTATGATGAGTTTTTAGAGAAGATCGGCTGGGAAGAGGAAGAAGCATCCAAACCTAAAAAGAAAAAGCCTAAGATCAATCATAAAGAGCGCAAGAAATTGCGTAAAGCAGTGACTCAAGAACGAAATGAGATCCGGAAGCCGTATACCAAAGAGATCAAACTTTGTGAAGAAAAGATCGAAGTGTTGGAGGCTGATATGGCTGTAAAGAATGAGGCTCTAACAACTGCTTCCAATTCTGGGGATAATGATAAGATCATGGAGCTTTCCAAAGAGGTTGGATTGGTACAGCAGGAGATCGATGAGTTTTTTGAACGATTGGAGATCGCTACGGAGAAGGATGATGAGATTGTTGCGGAGTATGACTTAAAACTTGAAGCGATTGATGCGTAATCTTTTTACGCTAGATTGTTTTTTGATTTATTATGATTACCCCTTATTTAAATTGAGGTATTGTTACTCTCTTCATTTTTTTTAGAAAAAAACGAAGCAAAAAAATCGTCTCTGTTCTCGAATCGCTTTGCTTTCAAGGTCGTTCACAGAGACAGGCACACTTCGTGTGATTGATTGCCTAATTGCTTACGCGAGATTAATTTTTTCTAGGATCTTCTCTCAAATCATTCCATTTAAGCTTTCCTCCGCCAAGCATGTGGAAGTGCAGGTGCATGATCTCTTGGCCTCCGTCTTCTCCGTTGTTGGTGATGAGCCTGTATCCGTTGACATCCAAGCCTACTTTTCTTGCTACTTCCTGTGCGAATGTTGTGAGTCCTGCCATCATTTCGGGTGTGGTGTCCTGAAAACAGTCAACATGCTGTTTCGGGATGATGAGAATGTGTACCGGTGCTTTGGGGTAGAGGTCATGAAATGCTAAAAAATGTTCACTTTCATGGACGGTATTGTTGGGAATTTCCCCATTGACGATCTTACAAAATATACACATATTATAGTCCTTTAATTGATTGAATTCTAGGTAATTATATCACAGTAAAAATACAATAAATCCCATTATTAGCTACTTTTGGATAAAATCACGGTTATTACGAAGATAGATTGAGGATTCATGAAAGAATTAGAAGAGAAAATTATTCAGGCAGATTCGCTTGAAACACTTGAAAAAGTCCGTGTTGAGCTTTTTGGGAAAAAGGGTGTTTTAGCAGCACAATTTGCCAAGATGAAAGATGTACCCGGTCCGGAGAAAAAAGCATTTGCAGAGGGGCTGAATAAAAACAAGGCAGCTTTGCAGGTAAGTTTTGATGCACGTTATGAAGTGTTAAAAGCTGAAGAGATCGAGCGTGTACTTAAATCCGAAGCGATCGATGTTTCACTTTACGGTACATTGGCGCAAAAAGGTGCACTTCATCCTGTCATGGAGACGATGGATAAGATCATTGACTATTTTGTGGCATTGAATTTTGCTGTAGAATCCGGACCAATGGTAGAAGATGATTTTCATAACTTCGAAGCTT
>JAMONL010000108.1 GCA_027065815.1 Sulfurovum sp. | reverse complement strand
AAATAAAAGTAGCCGTATACGAAACAATAAAAACACTAAGGATTTATAATGAAAAAATATCTGCCTGCAGACGTTCCTGCAGAAAATGAAAAATGTTTTATGGAAAACTTTCAAAAAGCCACAGGTAATTCAGGTCGTCTGATGCTTTTTGCCGGTGACCAGAAAGTCGAACACCTTAACAATGACTTTTTTGCTGAGGGGATCCCGTTGGAAGACAATGACCCTGAGCACCTTTTTAAAATAGCCTCACAGGCTAATATTGGTGTCTTTGCCACACAGTTCGGGCTTATCAGCCGTTACGGGCGTGACTACTCTGATATTCCCTACCTTGTCAAATTAAATGCCAAGACCAATCTCATCCCTTATGAAAAGAAAGATCCCTATTCTCAACTCTGGCTTGACGTAGAAGATGTTGTTGCTTTTCAAAAGTCCAGCGGACTCAATATTTTAGGGGTAGGATACACACTCTATCTTGGCAGTGAACATGAACATGCTATGCTGCGTGAAGCAGCGCATGTTGTTCATGAAGCACACAAAAACGGCATGATCGCCGTTTTATGGATCTACCCTAAAGGCAATTTTGTGTCCGATCAGCATGATGCCCACCTTATTGCCGGTGCTGCCGGTGTCGGTGCGGCACTGGGTGCGGATTTTGTCAAATTGAAAGTACCTTATGTGAATGATGCTTTAAATGTAGAGGGACTGACAGAGATCACCACTGCTGCAGGACGTACCGGTGTCTTGTGCGAAGGCGGAGAAAAAAGAGACGAGAAAGCCTTTTTGGAAGAGCTCTATACCCAAATCAACAAAGGTAACAGCAGAGGTAACGGTACAGGGAGAAATATACATCAGCGTACGGTAGAAGAAGGCATTAAAATGGCAAATGCTATTTATGGTATTACTGTGAACAATGCATCTGTCGAAGATGCTTTAACGATCTTAAAGGCTTAAACATGGAAAAGTATGATCTTATCGTCATAGGTGCAGGACCGGGCGGTACCCCTTCGGCAATGGCAGCAGCACAATTTGGTAAAAAAGTATTGCTTGTAGACAAACGCGGTGAACCAGGTGGCGAATGCCTTTTTGAAGGCTGCATTCCTTCCAAGGTTTTGGAAAATGCTGCGAACAGATACAAATTACTTAAAGAAGCTTCAAGATTTCATATTGACCTGAGCGGCAGTGAACAGATACACTGGGAAGATGTCATAAAAGATAAAAATGACATATTGAAAAAACGTGCAGGCGGTGCTTTGAAGCAGATCGAGATGATGCCGACATTGGAGATGAAAGGTGCTACAGCAACCTTTATAGATGCCCACACGATGGATCTTGATGGTGAGAAGGTTGGTTTTGAACATGCCATCATTGCTACCGGCGCTTCTGCCCATCTTCCTCCGTTTAAGGGAGACGGTGTCAGCCATGCCTGGACCAATGCAGATGTATTCAAAGAAGAGAAGATCCCTGAAGAGATCACCTTTATCGGTGCCGGTGCCATCTCATGTGAACTGGTACAAATGTTCAATGCACTGGGAACACGATGTCGTATACTTGAGCGTGGTGAACGTATTTTAAAACACATTGATGAAGCATTTGCACTAAAATTACAGCAGAAAATGCGTGATGACGGTATTGATATTATACTAAATATGTCGCTAGAGTCTATTGAGGGTCAGAATGGTGACTTTACTGTGACCTACCAACAGGGAAAGGAACAATTTTCCATTCCAACACCCCATATACTGATAGCCACAGGACGTGCAGCCAATGTAGAAGAACTGGGACTTGAAAATGTCGGCATTGTTTATGATAGAAAAGGGATAGAGACCGATGATACTCTGCAGACAGCACAGCCTCATATTTATGCCGTAGGTGACTGTACTACCGGTCCCAAGTTCGCACATTGGGCTTCCTATCAGGCGGGGATAGCCATTCACAATATTTTTGCACCAAGTAAACATACCGTAGATCCGGACAAACTCAGTTGGGTGCTTTTCAGCAATCCCCAGATCGCCTCTGTAGGCTTGAGTGAAGCTGACGCACAGGCAAAAGGAGTGGATATTACTGTTGAAACGTATGATTACGCTACAGATGCACGTGCACAGATAGACAAAGAGACACTGGGCACATTGAAATTTGTCATTGACAAAGCAAGTTCGGTCATTGTAGGTATTCAAATTCTTTCTGAAGATGCTTCCTCACTCAGCGGAGAAGCCTCCCTCATTGTTGCCAATAAAATGAAAGCCATGGATGTCATGAAAAGTATACACCCTCACCCGACGCTGACAGAAAGTTTTGGAAAACTCTCCCAGAGTATTTTTATGAAAATGATGATGAGACGTTCATGATGCAGGGTGCAAAACTGATCCTTCTTCGTCACGGTGAGAGTCTTTACAACAAAGAGAATCTTTTTACAGGCTGGACCGATGTGGATCTGAGTGCAAAAGGAAAAGAAGAAGCAAGACGTGCAGGAGAGGTCTTGCTGAAACATGCACTCTATCCTGACATTTGTTTTACTTCCTGGCTTCAGCGTTCCATCCATACAGCAC
>JAMONL010000107.1 GCA_027065815.1 Sulfurovum sp. | reverse complement strand
TCAGGTTTCCGGCAGCTACATCTTGCATCAGGAGAGTGAGGGCAGTGGCAGACTTGCGAGATCTCTATGCCATTTTTTTTGAATTCATCCTTCATCCATGCAGTTAATTTCTGAAAATCCTCTTCACTGTAATACCCCCGACCGATCCCGGACTGGTTGGTTACGACAAAGATTAAATATCCCCTATTGGAAAAGATTCTCACAAGATCAAAAATCCCTTTAACAAATTCAAAATCCTCTATTTTGTAGACATACCCGTGGTCTACATTGATGATCCCGTCACGGTCAAGGAAGAGGGCTTTCATATGGTTTAGCTTGCCCCATCTTTAAATAATACAGTTTTAATAGTCTTAATAAGGATTACCAGATCCATCCAGAGATTCCAGTTACGTATGTACCAGACATCTAATTCCACACGGGAATAGAAATCCACATCAGATCGTCCGCTCACTTGCCATAAACCCGTTATCCCAGGTTTTACGGAGAGTATAGTTTCTATCTCTTCTCCGATCTTTTTCTCTTCATTGAGCATATAGGGACGAGGACCGATGAAACTCATGTCTCCTCGGAAAACATTAAATATCTGAGGCAGCTCATCCAAAGAGGTTCGGCGAAGGAAATGTCCGACCTTTGTTATCCGTGGATCATTCCTGTATTTGTGGTATGTCTGATAATAGTCTATCTCGTCAGGATGTTCTTTCAGATATGTTTCCAGCATTTTATCTCCATTTTCATGCATGGTCTGGAATTTATAGCAAGAGAATGGCTTTCCTTTCTTTCCCAAACGTTTCTGTTTAAAAAGTATTTTTTCATTAGGATTGTCACGTTTGATTGTATAGGCGATCCAAAGCATAACCGGTATTAAAATAGGGAATATCCCTAGGGAAAGGGTAAAGTCAGAAACATTTTTAAACAAGACCCGTGAACGACTTTTAAGACGGTTCTGGAAAACTATGAGATTCGTACGTGTATTGGAAAGATCATAAATGTGGGAGTGTGTCAGGTCATAATCATCCATGAGGGGAATAAAGATCACTTCATGACTGGTTTTGATCTGAGAGGAAATGATCTTTTTTAATGTCGGTAGATCACTTGTTTTAGAATTTACAAATACTGTTGATGGCTCTTCCCCGGGTTTTGGTTTTACATAGCCTAAATAGGGGTTTCCATAAATTTCTTCTGTTAGGAAAATATCATTACCGTATATTTTTGCTTTCTTCTTCCAAAGACCTAGTTTATGCAATACTTTTTTAGAGATATTCTTAAAAAGAGGTATCAGCAGTGCCATGATCACAAAAGTAAGTCCTATGACAAGTCGTGAATATTCAACGATCGCTTTTGTCATGGCAAGGTAAGCAAATATAAGAATGGCTGAGAAAATGATTCCTTTAAGAACCAGTCTGCTTTCATGCCAAAAGTCATACCGGTAGGTGTAGATACCTTCATAGGTAAAAAGAAGTACCGGTACAACAAAAAGTGGGTAAAATTGAAAGTACTGTTCAAGGGGAATAGTGTTTTTCTGTAAAGTTTCAAATTCTTCACGGATAATATAGGAAAAATAGAGAGACAGAGTAATGATCAGAATATCAAATACGATAAATATGAACTTGGCAGCAATGTCTTTCATTTCTTTCCTTTTTTTAGATAGTGTATTTTATCAGAATATTAATTATGCATGGACATGCAAAAGTTGTAAGGTTTTATATTATAGTTCTTTTATTTATTTGACTGATTACGTATCTCGGATAAAAGCTTATCAATCTTATCAATCATCTGTAATTCACAATAGTTACTCTTAAAAATAGCATATCCGGATTTTCCGGCTTCTTGTAGTTTGTTTTGTTCCAGTTGATTTAATATTCTCTTTAATTCAAAATCATTTTTCATATCAAATAGCCAGCCATTTTTTCCATCAATGATAAGCTCGGGTAATGCCCCATTTTTACTAGCAATAATTGGTTTTGAATATTTCATAGCCTCAATGGCGGTCAATCCGAATCCTTCCCAGCGTGAAGGCATGATTATGGCGTCACATCTCAACAAAAGTTGCGGTATAGATTCATAAGGTACCCACCCATGATTGACTATATTGTCGGGAATCAGTATCTGCTCGCCAACGATAGATTTACCTGCACTGTGCCAACAAATATTATTTGCCGTATTTCTCTCAATAAAATCTATTAACCAATCAAAACCTTTTTGATAATCATATCGACCTACAAAAAGTATATTGAATTCATGCTTTTTACACTTAAACGTATCAGAATCTATATAGTATGGATCAAGTTTTTCTTGTTTTTCAGAAATACCATTGTATATTTTTATTAATTTTTTTTTACTAATACCAATTTTAATAGCTTCTTGATGTTCATTTTCTGATATAGTAATGATCGTGTCCGTGAGGTAAGAAAGTCCCAGTTCAATCCATTGATATATCTTTCGTTTAAGTAGACTTCCTTCCATTAAAAATGACCAACCGTGTGCACAGTAGATGATTTTAGGTTTATTCTTTAGCCCAATAGTAGCAAAGCGTGCAAATACACCTGCAAATGAACTATGAATAAATAAAATATCAGGTTGAATTTCTTGTAGTTTTTTACGGGTAATTTTTAATGCAGACAGTATGCCCTTGGGTGTTCGGCTATAAGAACCTAGTGATATGAAATCCTTTCTTTTGATAATTCTTTTCTCACTATTATTTTCAGAAGCTAAGAGGTATATTTCATGCTTTTTGGATTGTGCATTGCAAACAGTTTCGAGATATGTTGCCACACCTCCGCTTGCCCAGTCCGTAACATGCATAATTTTCATACCGATGTTCCTTTTTGTAAAATATTCAAATATTCACGTGCTGCTTTTTCCCAGGTAAACTTTTTTACATGTGATAATCCCATAGAAGAGAGTTTTTGCAATAGTAAATCATTTTTAAGAGTCATATGTATTTTTTCTGAAAGATCATGGATGTTATCAGGGTCTATATACACTGCAGAATCTCCACATACTTCAGGTAATGCTGTTACATTTGAAACAATCACCGGTGTACCACAAGCCATTGCTTCAAGCGGAGGGAAACCAAAACTTTCATGAAAAGAGGGGAAAATGAAGAGTTTTGCTTTCTGATAATAGGTTTTTAATTCCTCTTGCGTTACCTGATCAATAATCTCGATATTTTCTGCTTTTTGTGCTTTGCTGAGAAGTGCTGTGACCGTATCATTTTGTGTAAATGTAGAGACTCCAGGAAGAATCATTTTTAAAGGGATCGTTTTGAATTCAGGCAGTAGAAATATTTTAATTACTGCTTGGAAATTTTTAATTTCATTCATAGCACCAACATAGAGTATATAGTCTGATTTCTTTTTGTTTGAAGGAGTGAAAAATGATGATACTCCGTGATGAATGACAGAGATTTTATTCTTCGTCCAAGGATATTCCCGGACTATTCTTTTTTTACTGAAGTCTGAAATAGTGATAATGTGTTCCGCACGAGAGAGATTCTTTGGAACAAGATAAGCATAGTATTTTTGAAAAAGAGAAGAATACTGCTTTGGGAAATCCAGAAAAGCAAGATCATGCAGCGTCATGATCAGTTTGGTTCTTTTTGGCAGATAAAAGGATGCAATGTTAGAGGGACAATAGAGAATATCATATTTTCTGGCATAAAAAGGCAACAGGGTATGTTCCCAAATTTGTTGATAGTATCTGTTTTTGTATTTTGGTATAGCTACAGCAATAGTATGATCCGCATCCTGTAAGGCTTTTATAATCTCCTGAGCATGTCTTTGTACACCGCTTGTATGCTCATGTGCCAGTACACGACCGTCTATCAATATCTTCATGTATTTGAAACCGTGGGTAAAATATTCAGTACTTCATTTAAGCGATTGACCCAATCAGCTTCCTCTGCAAATTTTCTAACAGCATTTGATTGATCATGTATAAATGACTTTTTAATCGATGAAATGAACTCATCCGTACTGCTACATAAATATGCAGGAGATCCCAACGTTTCCAATTGATGCCAAGTCATAGATACCACGGGTAATCCACAGGCAAAATACTCATAGAGTTTTAAAGGGTTGATGCTTTCAACAAGATCCTTATGATGTACTGTATCAAATGGAATTATCCCCACATCAGCATTAGATAAAAATTGTGCTATTCGTTCATACGGTTTTTTACCTAGTATAAAGACATTATTCAGTTTCTCAAGTTGGCTAAGATCCTGTTCTACGGGTCCAATAATCACAAAACTGTATTCAGGTAAAGCAAGAGCAGATTCATACACTAGATCAGTATCAAACCAGTCATGTATGGCTCCGATGTAAACGGCAATAGGTGAAGAAATATTTTTATATTCATCAGGCAGACTTTTGTCAGATGTTTGTATAAATGTCAGGTCAACACCATTTGAGATATAATGCATTTTTGATTTGTCTTTGATATCAGTGTATTTCTCTTTTAAGTTTTTTGCACTATAGAGGACAGTGTCTACCCTATTGGCTATCTCTATTTCTGCATCATATTGATTGTTAGATACAGAGTTAAAACCTTTTGAATAATCAGCGAGTCGTAAAATAGAGTGTTTATATTCTATTTTATTAAGTAAAAAAGCAAACATTGGACTGTCAAACCAGAGGATGTCAACAGATCCAAATCCTTTATCTTTGATGTAGTTCAAAATATTTGGGTAAGAAAAGTTATACCAATGATCTAAAACAAATTTTGAAGATAACAGAGGTTTGTTTTGAGGTGTAAAAAGTGTTTTTGGAACATAGTAAGTGATGTTTCCCACTTTTTCCCCTCCGAGATCATGGATTCTCTCACGTTCAGATAACTGTTCATTGTTGGCAAATATTTTATGGATCGGTGAGATAGGATTGGAGATAAATAACACTTCATACCCTAACTTTTCAAAAGCTCTAGCATAGTGATGGCTTCCAACCTGGAAGGGTGAAGTATAGTAGTTTGTTACCGCCATCAATATTTTTTTCATATTACTTTTTAACTACCTTATTGGAAATATATTTTAAGATTATATCTGATTGCTGCTGTTATCTCTTGACTACAGTATTTACCTAACTAGGTTGATGTAGCCTTTCGTATGGAAAATAATAAAGTTCTCTCTTTTCTATCTCTTTGATTACAGTTGGATACTTTTCTGGATATTCCCGAAGATAGACATTCATAAAATTAATCTGTGAATAGATAAGCTTTTGTAGATAGTTGAGTAGGGAGGGTTTAGAAGTATTGCTCATAGATTTTTGGATATCGGCAATAACAAGTATCCGTCCAAGAATGTTAAATTCAAAAGATAAATCCTGTCTTGAAACAGAATTTTGTTGAAAAAATCTAAAATATATAGCTTCTTTGGCAATATTGAATTTAAAAGAAAACTTTGAGAGAAGTTCACTGAAATATACAACATCTTCACCACTTTTAAGTGCTGTGTTGAATTTTATTTGTTTCATGTATGGGGTTGGAATAAGTTTACATGCATTTAATGTTAAGATGGAAGGACACTCTTTAAAAGGATTATTGACAGGTGTTTTTGCTTTTAGAATTTGCATATTGATAATATTTGATGAATCAATGATGTCATTGTCTATATTGATAATTTGAGAAAATACAATAGTGTTTTTTTCAGCAAGTTTATATAATGCACTTAGATAATTTGCCGATACGGAATCATCATCATCAATCAATACAGTATATTGATAGGTAGCTTCTTCAATTCCTCTATTTCTTGCAAGTGATGCACCACTGGCATCGAGTATAATAATAGAAATATTTATATCAGGAAACTCAGCTGCAAAATTGTGGACAATATTCTCAGTATTGTCTTTTTCCCCATTAATGATAATGATGATCTCAAAAAGTTCATACGATAGATCTTGTTTTACCAGGGATGACAGCACCCTATAGATAGTATTTTCTCCCTTATAAGTAGGTAAAATAATACTTATACCTTTTTTGTACATTTCTTTATGATGTGCAATAGTTTGTTTTTCATCTATATTGCTATTGGTTGATAGCGTAGCAGATCTTTTCATAGTTTTTGGGATTGACTGTTGATTGTTGCCTTTAATTGCTTTTAGTCGAGAAAATAATTTTAATAGATCTTTAAAAGAACGTGTTTCATGAATAAGTAAATGACCTAATCTATAAGATGCAGAAGATTGGCATTCCTGATATGCAAGCTCTGCAGAATTTGCTTTTGCTTTATATGTATCCATCTCTTGGATAGCTGCATGGTATTGCTGTTCTAAATTTGACAGATCATCTTCTGCATCGTTATAGCTCTTCTCCATTGATATTTTCCTTTTCTTTATTCTAAGAAAGAATTATATATTTTCTTGATGTTCTGTAGTCTGTAAAATAGTATTCATTTCCATACCTGTATTGATACCATCCAGATCAGAAACAAATTCTATATCTTTATTGGTAAATATATTTTTCTGAGGATTTCTACAGTAGTTGAACTCATCAATAGAAAGTATATTATCATTTTTATAAATTTGTGTGGACAGTGTCTGTACCCATTCCGCAATATTTTGTGATCCAATTTCTTCTTTTTTTATAATACTTGAACGTGCGGGTATTGACTTGACTATATGGTAAGACAAATCGGCATTTTCAAGGAGCAGTTTTTGTGCGGAAATTAAAGAGTAATAAGTCCCTTTCCCAATAATGGAAACATCATCATTGTAATGTGTAGCCAACGCAAGATCCAGAAGATAATTTTCCCCATAATAGTCATCAGGTATTATCCCTGCAATATACTCTGATGGATTGTCAATTTCTGAAAAATTTTTATTTTCCGATTCATAGATATAGTGTATTTTGTCATGATTTGTATTATCTGGATCAAAAGTTTCTGAAAGTACAACAATAAGGTATTTATTGTTGTATGCTTGTCTATGAAATATTTCATAGACTTTATTGAGCGTTTCCTGGTCTTTAGCATATGATACAAGAGTGAGATGTGGTAATGATATTTCAATATTCTGTTGATAAACTTTTGAAGTCAGATAGGCAAGTCTATTCTCTGCAGTATGCTCAAGTAACACTTTTCGTAATGTGAGTAACTTGATCTTTTTTTCATGATTTGGCGTTTCTGTAATTGCAAGAAATTTTTCAATCAATTCATCACCACTGTCAGTAGCAATGACTAAGTCACCAAACAGGTATGGTATACCTTTGGCATAGTTACTCAAAACCAGAGTATTGGAGGCTATCAGTTCAAAAACTCTTCTTGAAAACATTGTTGGTGAATTTGTTATTGAATTGAGATTAATTGCATATTTATAACCTTTGTATGCTTTATCTATCTCATTGTAAGCCAATGTTCCTCGTATAAGTGGATAATATTTCTTTGGAAATATATTGGAGGTATTAGTATTGCCAAAGTGTCGATCATAGATTTCGACCTTTCCAATGGCAGAAAGATGTTCAATAAAATCTTCAAAAACTTTCATTCTTTCAGGAAAGTGGGGATAATATGCACCAGCAAAGACAAATGCATCTTTACGCTCAAATTTTTCTATGGGGTTGTGTATTTTTGGTTGACAGGCAAAAGGTAAAAGAAAAATATTTTCATGTCCTAATATAGATTTATATTCTGGAATACAATTTATATCAGTAGTAAAAACAAAATCAAAATATTGTATAGTGTCAATTAAATCATTGAAATGAAAAGGATCTTCTTTATTCCAGAAAACAGTAGCAATGCCTTTTTTGCGACAATACACTATGATATCAGCGAGTTCCTGGCTAAGATTATGAACTTTATCTCTCCACAAGTCATCTTTACCCCGCCATGCAGACTCGACAAGCAGCATATCTGCTTGAAATGTTTCTATTTCATTTTCCCAAGATTGCGGTGTAAGTTGAAGCAGTATTGCTTCTGGTTCAAAAACACTGAATGTGAAAGTATCCATAATACATGCAATTTTTAAATTTTTTAAATTTGCAACAGACAAAAGTTTTGGGTTTGAATTTTGTGTATTGAGTGAAGATAAATCTATATTGATACTACCTCCTTGATTGTCAATACCTTCAGATCTGTGTTTGGCATGCTTCCATATATGAAAAACTTTTTTTGGAAGTGCAATAAATGAACGCAGGGATCGAGTTTCATGCAAGAGCAAATGACCTAGTTGATATGAGGTAGACTGTAGGTTTGTATAGTATAATTTTTCAAGCTTTAGAACTTTCTGTTCCAGAAGAAGATATTTGTTATCTCTTTGTTCTTCTTGATCCATATGGTTTTTAGAATTATTTTCCATTAGTTTAGAACACCACAAAAATCCAAGTCAGTTTGAATATTCAAGTGTTTAAACTCTTTATGGGCTACAAGAAAAGTAACAACATCTGCTTGTTCTAGAGCTTCTTTATATTCTGTGATGGCAAACTCTGTAAAATTCTCTACATTTGGTTCCACAGCCAATACATCAAGACCATCTGCCATAAGTCTTCTCGTAATGTGAAGTGCAGGTGACTCTCTAAGGTCATCAATATTTGGTTTAAAGGCAAGACCCATACAAGCCACTTTTGCTTTTCGTCCGTTTTCATTTTCAAACTTTAAAGCTTCATTTTTGATCTTTTCTATAGCCCATTCTGTCTTGTAAGTGTTGACTTCTCTTGCGGTACGGATCATTTTTGCATCTTCCCCACCGGCATGCACAATAAACCAGGGGTCTACAGCAATGCAGTGTCCTCCTACACCGGCACCCGGCTGTAAAATGTTCACACGTGGATGGCGGTTGGCTAAGGCTATAAGTTCCCATACATCAATGTTGAATTTATCACAGAGTATGGAAAGTTCATTGGCAAAAGCAATGTTGGTGTCTCTAAACGAGTTCTCGGTCAGTTTTGCCATCTCTGCTGTTTTTGCATCGGTTGAAAGAACTTCTCCCTCTACAAAAGTGTTGTAGAAAGCTACAGTTGCTTCTGTTGCCTGGGGAGTAGTTCCGCCGACGATGCGGTCATTTTCGACCAGTTCTATCATGATACGACCGGGTAAAACACGTTCCGGGCAGTGAGCAATATATAGTTTTGAAGTGTCAATATCTTCTTCTTTGAGTACATTTTCCATCATATCAGTTGTTCCAACAGGTGATGTTGATTCCAATATGACAATGTTCCCTTCTTTTACATAAGGAGCTATGGCTTTCGTAGCAGAGACAATATAGTCAATATTGGGAACATATCCCTCATGAAAAGGAGTAGGTACGGCGATGATGAAAACATCGGCTTCCACTGGCTTGAGGTCTGCTTTGAGTTTTCCTGATTTGACAGCAGAACTTACAAAGGCATCTAACCCGGGTTCAACTATATGTATATTACCGTTATTGATAATGTCAACCGTACTTGGAACGACATCTACCCCATGGACATCATATCCTCTATTTGCAAGAAGTGCTGCAGTAGGCAGACCGATGTACCCTAGACCAATAACACAGATCTTTTTTTCTTGATTCATTCGTTTATTTCCTCTAAATATTTAATTATTTTCTCACAAGCATGTCCATCTCCATAAGGGTTACTTGCTTTGCTCATGAGTTCATATGCCTTTTTGTTGTTTAGAAGCTCTTGCGCCTCTTTGATAATAAGAGCAGTATCTGTACCTACGAGTTTTACCGTCCCTGCATCCAGAGCTTCCGGACGCTCAGTTGTGTCGCGCATTACAAGAACGGGTTTACCCAGAGAAGGAGCTTCTTCCTGGACTCCGCCGCTGTCAGTGATGATGAAGTATGACTTGTCCATCATATAGATGAACTGTTCGTATTGCAGAGGTTCGATGAGATAGATATTGTCAATATCACTTAAAAGTTCTTTGACCGGCTTTTGTACATTGGGATTTAAGTGTACAGGGTAGACAATATCAATTTCAGGATTTCTGAGTGCTAGTTCTTTGAGTGCAGTACAGATATTTATGAATCCTTGTCCATGATTTTCACGTCTGTGTCCCGTAACTAGAATAATTTTTTTATTATCTTGAAGTCGATAGTCAAGTGTGGCTAGTTGATGGATAATTTGTTTTTCTAATTGCTTGTCATTTTTGATCTTTTCTAAAGCAAGGAAAAGGGCATCGATAACGGTATTGCCTGTTACTTCTATAGATGCGGCTTTGACATTCTCTTTTAAAAGGTTTTCTTTTGAAGTGATAGTCGGTGCGAAGTGATAAGCTGTGATCTGAGTGGTCAACTGACGATTCGCTTCTTCCGGCCATGGTGAGTAGATGTCTCCTGTTCTAAGACCAGCTTCAATATGTGCAACACTGATTTGTTGATAGAATGCAGCTAAAGATGCAGCAAAGGTTGTAGAAGTATCTCCGTGTACAAAAACAATACTCGGATTAAAGTCCGTAAGTACAGACTTCATTCCGAGCAGTACATTAGATGTGACATCATATAAGTCTTGTCCCGGTTTCATAATATCAAGATCATAATCTGGGGTGATCTCAAAAAGTTCAAGTACCTGGTCAAGCATTTCACGATGTTGGGCTGTCACGCAAACCTTGGTTTCAAAACTATCGATATGTTTATAGAATTCCTTTACCAAAGGTGCCATTTTTATAGCTTCCGGGCGGGTTCCAAATACGATCAATATTTTTTTCACTGTACAGCCTATTTTTACTTTAATTTTACAATAATCTTACTTGTAATTACATAGCTCATACACAATTAGTATGAAAACTCTATTGCTATGAAATCGTTTTATAAAAAAGATAGAGCCTTTTGATGGCTTTTAGTGTTTGGATGGGGTGTTTATACCATTTAATGGAAAAAACATCTAATATAAAGTTCTTTTGTAATGTAATTGTTTTGTCTCTTTTTTCAATATCGATATTATATTTATGTTGGAGATTGACAAGTTTCTTGTTTTCAATAAGATTATAAGCTGCTGATTGAACAATTTCATCCAAGTCAATATTATTATTCATCATGAGTGTCAGTGTTTCTAAATACCATCGAGTCTGATTTTGATCAGAGAAGCCATTTCTCATGTACCGGGCAAGAGGTTCTTCAATATATTTAAAGTTTTTCCCCAATTGATACATTTTCAATAGAAATTCATAGTCTGCAGATATGCTATAAAATGTGTTATAAGGATATTGTTTCATTAAAGCTGTTTTGACAAACAAAGACTGATGACAGCAGGGCATTGACCTTGTGATCTTTCGATCCTTAGCCTGGCCTATGGTACCATCACATATATGATCACCGTAAATAAGTTCTGTATCTTTATCCCGACTGTTCATCACTTTTTGTATCGTAGTATTATCAACAAAAGTATCTCCTGCATTCATGAAGTTTATCCATTCACCAGTTGCTTTTTTAATCCCTTTATTCATAGCAAAGTAGATACCGTCATCTGGCTCAGAGATCCAGTAATCTATTTGATCCTCATGTTTTTTTATAATATCAATAGTACCATCAGTCGAACTTCCATCGATAATGATGTATTCTATATTTTTATAGGTTTGGTTCATAACGGAATTAATGGTATCTTCTAATAGTTCTTCCGCATTATAAGTTACTGTTACAATGGTCACTAAATCTTTTTTTGTTTGATTGTTTTGATGCATTAAGATTTAATTCTCTGAAACGGTTTTGCAAGTATCTGAGTAAATTGATATATTCTACTGGTTTTTATTTCATTTATATTGCTTATTAGATGCTTATTTTTTTCTTTTAAGAAGTCCCGTTCATCTTGTACTTGTTTTAAAACTCTTTCTTCTTTTTCCTCTGTTGATTCAAAAAATTCAAACAGGGATGTGGTGTTTTTTTCGAGTTCTTCTATAGTAGGACTTGGTAGTTTTTCCAATAATATTTTGGAAAAGTCATCAAAACTATATCCCAATATTTCAAACCGGTCCTTTCCTATATAATTCAGATAATCGTTAATTAATCGCCAATGCTGCCAATCAGTTAAGTTATTAATCCATTGCAGATCATTCGTTGAATCTATTCCTTTTTTTTTGTATACATTTACTGGATCACCATATAACCATTTTTCATCGGTATCTTTCATATGATAATTCATGATATCCGGGGTAAACTCTAGATCTAAATACTTAAAACAGTCTTTTAATGTTTCAGTCGGATCTGCAAGCATTGTTTCATATCTTAAAAGGTACAA
>JAMONL010000106.1 GCA_027065815.1 Sulfurovum sp. | reverse complement strand
ATGTTCATATTCGGCAACCAGTTTATATTGCTCATTCAGAGCCACTTCAATACCTGCTCCTACAATAAAGCCGTGATCCGTACTGTCAATGCCAAGATCATCTATGGTCTCCCATTCATATTCATACCCCACTTTGGCAAAAAGACCAAGCGTTTCTGTTGCTTCATAAGTATAAACAAGATCCAGTGAAGAGGTATAATAATGGGCATCGACTTCTTCTTCATCAACATGACCTTCTCTATGTTCTTTCACTGTATTTTTAGCATAAGAAAAATCATATTCTATCGCAAAACCATTGGTAATGCGGTAACCAAGGTCAATACCAAAACCGTAACCTCCATCACCATCCAGTATGGCTTCTTCATGTTCTGCTTCATCACCCAGTGATGCCAGACCTTTTACAACAATGTAAAAATGTGATTCTTCAATCTCAACAGCTTCCACCTCAAGTGTTTCAGTAATTTCTACATCACCTCCGGCATATACCTGTGTCATTAATTGTGCAGCAAAAAATGCCGCAAATATTTTTTTATTCATGATCATCCTTTTTTTAATTTAATTTAACGCAACCATCCTCTCAGGTCTCTGACTAGTCTGGACATAGCAGTGTTCACTGCTGCTACATACCCTCTTGCATCTACTGTTTTTGTAGGCTCTTTATAGCTGAATTTTCTTGTTTTCACCAATTTTCCCGTATTGGTATCAATGAGAGTAAATTGAATGGAAACCACGGCATAAGATGATTCACCCCTTACGTGATGCGAAAAGTCATACACCGTACTTTCCAGTCTGTAATCTTCATATGCTCTTGAATCGTAGGAGAGTATCCCTTTAAAGATTCTGCTTTGATCCAATGCCTCAATAATGGTTCCCTGCAACAACTGTCCCAGATTATTACTCCATTCTGAATTCTGGTAGACTCCTCTGTTCGTAAGACTGTAAGAGTAGTGAATGTCTCTGGAAAGGTTTTCTTTCAATGACTGGGGATAAGAGACTTTCAGCGTTTTCGACCTGTATCTGCTAGACGATACCGCTTGTATCGGTGTTGCCCAGAGTGTATATTCAGTCATCGGTGCCGACTCCTTCAATGCACAGCCACTCAACAACAGGAACAGACTTAATATCCATACCGTTTTTTTCATGACCGATCCACTATCGTTATATTTCATCATTTATTCTCCCGGTCCGCGTCTACTTTTTCTTGATTTAAAGAAAATATCACTTGGACTCTGTTTAAATTCTTTTGCAATATCATTGATCTGTTCTGAAAGGATGCTTATCTCCATCATCATAGGATCCAAAATGGTCTTCAGATCATAATCACCCCTGTCAAGACTCTTTTCCACTTTCAGGGTCAGACGGTTAAAATTCCTGGTCGTTTGGTACAGTTTGTTGATCGCCGGAACCGTTGCCTCCGTGATTTGAGAAAAGTTTTTGGAAAACTGTGCAATGGAAGCATTATATTCTACCATCCTCCTGTCAAATTTTTTCATGGAATCAAGTGTTTTATCTTCCAATTCTTCCCCTCTTGCAGTGATCTTTTCTACATTGGAAAGTATTTTGCTGAAATTATCTATATTCTCGTTACTCAGAACGAGTTCAGTCTTCCCCAGCAGTTTTTCCAGGTTGACAGAGAGATCTTCCAGCCCCGCTGTTGTTTTGTTGAACCAGGAAGAAGTGGTCGGTATGACCGGAATCTGACCGTCAGAAGGTTTCAGGGTCTTCGCAGAGTTCGTTCCTCCGTCTATTTCTATGGAAAGCAAGCCGGTGATCCCCATCATTTGCGTATGTGCGACCATATCTTCTTTTATAGGTGTACCCTCTTTGATCTTCAGTACGACCTCAACACGTTCAATGTTTTTCGGGTCTATACGTATCTCCGAGACATGCCCCACATCCACCCCGTGCAGTTTGACCACAGAATCTTTGGAAAGTCCGGTAACAGACTCCTTCATATAAAGTTTATAGTCAACATACTTCTGTTGAAGACCGTACTTCGCCAGCCAAAAGAAAAACAGTACCATACCTGTACCGAATATCAGTACAAATATACCTACAATCGTATAATTCACTCTACTATACATGTTCCACCTTGTCCAAATACTTCTGTTTTGTATAATCGTTCTTAAAAAAATCTTCAACAAAAGGATGTTGTGATTGTAACACATTTTTCAACGGACCTTCTGCAACCACATGTTTATCTGCCAAAATAGCCATCCTGTCTACAATACCAAAGATCGAATCAAGATCATGGGTGATCATCACGACCGTGATCCCCAGAATATCACGCAGTTCAACAATAAGACTATCAAAATTACGTGCACCCACCGGGTCAAGTCCAGAAGTCGGTTCATCAAGGAAAAGCAGTTTGGGTTCCATAGCCAGTGCCCGTGCCAAAGCTGCCCGCTTGATCATCCCTCCACTCATTTCAGAAGGATACAATGCTGCCACATGGGGGTCAAGCCCGACAAGATGTATCTTGGACTGTACCAGCTTATCACGCATTTCTTTGGAAATATCTGTATACTCTTTAAGCTGTACTTCTATATTTTCCGCAATGGTCATAGAGGAGTACAATGCACCGAACTGGAACAAAACCCCCCAGTCTCGTCTTAATGCCTGCGCCTCTTTAAATGAGATCGCATTGAGGTTATGGCCAAGAACGGTCATTTCACCGGCATTGGGTTTCAACAGCATGATCATCTCTTTCATCAATACTGATTTACCCGAACCGGACTCTCCCAGAATGCCGTAAATTTCATTTTTTTCTATATGCAGAGAAAGATTGTCATGAATGGTACGTTCTCCGAAACGAGTCACAATACCTTTGGCTTCTATCACTGTGTTTTGTACTGTATCTTGCACTGTATTTTGTTTCAGACTCATAGGTTAAACTCCGTATAGATCACTGAGAAAAGTGCATCAAACGCAATGACAAGGAAAATGGAATTCACCACAGATGCCGTCGTATGCAACCCCAGACTTTCCGTATTGTCGGAGACCTGAAAGCCCCGAAAACAGCCGATCGCGGCAATGACAAAGGCAAACACAGGACCTTTGATCATTCCCAATACATAATGTTTGACCTCAAGTACTTCATACAGTCTGTCGGTAAATTGCGTAAACGTGATGCCCAACTGCATATCTGAAGCGACCATCCCGCCAAAAATCCCCATAAGATCCGAAAAGAAGATGAGAAGCGGCAATGCGATCATCAGGGCAAAGATACGCGGCAAGACCAAAAAATTATAGGGATCAAAGCCCATGGTTCGCATCGCTGCGATCTCTTCCGTGATCTTCATCGCCCCGATCTCAGCCGTATAGGCGGAGCCGCTTCTACCAGCTATAACGATCGCCGTGATCATCGGTCCCAGCTCCCTGACGATCGAAATTCCGACCGTATCGACAATGAACATATCCGCACCGAACTTTGCCAACTGAACAGATCCCTGATAGGCGATTACCATCCCCACCAGAAAGGAAGTCAGTCCAATGATGACCAAAGCATTGAATCCCGATTGATGGATATGATAGATCATCTCTTTCATTCGGATAGTCTTAGGATTGAGAAGTGTATGAAAAAAAGACGAGACCAGTTCCCCTAAAAAAGTAACAAAATCCTTAATATCCTTGATGACTTCAAAAGCATTTTTACCGACCTCTGCCAAAAATCCCTCTTTTTCAGGCAAATAGGTCTCCGCTGTACTCTCTTTCAGCAGCTCATACATCTCTTTTTGATTTTTACTGTAACCTCGTATTTCTACGGTACCATTCTTTTTGAATTTCTCGTAAAATTCTATAAAAAGCAATACACCAGAACTGTCAAAATCTTTTACTTCTGAGAGATCCCAAACGATATTTTTATTGACATCAAGTCTGTTCAGCTGCTCTCGTATCTTATTCAAACTTCTCAGTGTCCATTCCCCTCTGGCACTAAGCACGCTCTGCTGCTGATCATTCCTGTATGTTATAAACTCTTTATCCATTGACTTATTATAGGTAAGATTAGATTAAGTTTTGCTATAATATTGCCAATAAAAAACAAGGTACGGCTATGAAGCACTTCGGTTTGAACATTTGGGGAGATGACAATTTCATTATTGAGGATGATACGATCCATATCAATCATGCCTCACGCCCCTCACTGCTTAAGCTGACACAGGAGATCAGAACAAAAGGGCATAAGGGTCCTATACTGTTGCGTTTTCCCCATTTGATCAAGAAACAGATCTCTACCCTCTTCAAAACCTTTGAAAAAGCGAAAAAAGAGATCGACTATCAAGGTGACTTCCATGCCGTTTTTCCTCTGAAGGTCAACCAGTTCCCCAACTTCATCAATACACTGATGGATGTCTCCGGAGAATATAACTACGGACTGGAAGCAGGAAGTAAAGCCGAACTCATCATTGCCATGACAAAAACACCGCTGGGTGCGCCTATCACAGTCAACGGTTTTAAAGACAAGGAGATGATCTCTCTCTGTTTCATCGCTGCAAAAATGGGTCACAATATCACCATCACCATCGAAGGGGTAGGTGAATTGCAGACCATCATAGAAGTTAATACGATATTTAACAAAGAGACAGAAGAAGCCATTGCACCCAAGATCGGTGTACGTATACGGTTGCACAGTTCAGGTATCGGTATCTGGGCTAAAAGCGGCGGGTACTCTTCCAAATTCGGCCTGACTTCCACTGAACTACTTGAAGCCTATGAAATGCTGCTGGAGAATGATCTCCTATCACACTTCTGGATGATCCATTTTCATATCGGTTCCCAAATGTCTGACATTGTACCTCTTAAAAAAGCCTTGAGAGAAGCAGGAAACATCTATGCCGAACTGAAAAAACGCGGTGCCGATGAATTGACCGCCATCAACATCGGTGGTGGACTGGCGGTTGAGTACAGCCAGCACAGCGGTAATGCAGACAGAAATTATTCTTTGGATGAATTTGCCAATGATGTGGTCTATCTGATGCAGGATATCGCAAGAAGCAAAGGGGTTGCCGAACCTGATATTTTTACAGAATCCGGACGTTTCATCGCCGCATCACACGCTGTACTCATCGCCCCCGTACTTGAACTCTTTTCACAGGAATATCATGAAAAAGGCTTAAGGCTCAAAGAGGAAAACCCTCCACTTATCCAGGAACTATATGAACTCTTCATCTCACTCAAACGCAAAAATGCCCGTGAATATTTGCATGATGCCCTTGACCATATGGAGAGTCTGCTAACCCTGTTCGACCTTGGCTATATCGACCTGGAGGATCGTTCCAATACCGAGATACTGGTGAACCTTATCATTAAAAAAGCGATCTCTCTCTTGAAAAATGAAGGCTCTGATGAACTGGTCAGACTTCAGAACCGTATTCAGGAAAAATACCTGGTGAACTTTTCCATCTTCCAGTCTCTTCCAGACTTCTGGGGCTTGGCACAGCAGTTCCCGATCGTTCCGCTTGACAAACTGGACATCACACCTTCCAATCCTGCCACAATCTGGGATATCACCTGCGACTCTGACGGAGAGATAGGATTCAAACGTGAACTCCCTCTCTATCTGCATGATATCGATGTAAACAAAGAAGAGTATTTTCTAGGCTTTTTCCTTACCGGTGCCTACCAGGAAGTTTTAGGAATGCAGCATAACCTTTTTACACATCCGACTGAAGCTGTGATCAATTTTGATGATGAAGGCAACTACAGCATTGACAGCCTTACCGATGCGGAAGATCTCATGGATGTACTTGACAATTTGAATTATGACACCAATGCACTCGACAAATTACTCAAACAGCGCATTGCAGAATCCCAAATGATCACAGAAGAGGAAAAAAGAGAACTTTTGGGTAAACTTTATCTCTATTTAAGTGAAAATAGCTATCTTAAGACCATTCAAGCACAAAACGAAACGATACAAGGACCGAAGAAGTGAACCTGTTTTCTCTGATCAAGGAAGATTTCCTCAATGTAAAAAGAAATGACCCTGCCCTGCACTCTACCTTTGAACTCTTTTTTAACTACCCGGGTCTCTGGGCACTCTTTTTTCATCGAATTGCACACTGGTTCTATCTCAAAGGTTTGAGGTTCATTCCTCGGTTCATCTCAGCCATAGGTCTTTTTTTAACTACGATCGACATACACCCTGCCGCTACTTTGGGACGAAGGGTCTTCATCGATCATGGTGTCGGTGTTGTCATTGGAGAAACAGCCATTATCGGCAATGACGTGATCATCTACCAGCAGGTAACACTCGGCGGGGTCAGTACCAGCAAGGGGAAAAGACACCCGACCATTGAAGACAATGTCGTTGTGGGTGCAGGTTCAAAGGTTCTGGGGAACATCACCATTGGAAAATGTTCCAAAGTTGGTGCCAACTCTGTGGTAGTCAAAGATGTTCCGGAAAACTCAACAGCCATCGGCATACCTGCCAGAGTACTCAAAAGAGGATATGACAAAACTCCTCTAAGCCACAACAAGATCCCCGATGTCAATAAGGAAATCTTCGAATACCTGCTTAAACGTATTGAAGTACTCGAAGAGGCTCTGCCCAAAACCAAACAGAAAGATGTTAAAGACAAAGACCATCAGCTCGAAGAGCTTTATGACAACTTTATTCACAGTATGGACTAAACATTGCTATCCTACAGCTGAATTTGCATTTTTATAACCCATTTTAAGTTATAATTATGTAATTTTTTTCATAAGGGTATAAAATGTTATCAGATCGTATTCAGACACTATCGTCATCACTTACAATCGCCATCTCCACACTTGCCAAAGAGTTGAAGGATTCAGGAAAAGATGTATTGAGTTTTTCAGCAGGTGAACCGGATTTCGGTACCCCAAGAGCCATTAAAGATGAAGCCATCAAAGCCATCAATGACGGATTTACACAATATACACCCGTCCCAGGCATTCCCGAACTTCTTGAATCGATCGCAGGAAAACTAAAAAGAGAAAATGGTCTCACCTATGACCCAAAAGATATTATTGCCAGCAATGGGGCAAAACATTCGCTCTTCAACCTTTTTCAGGCATTGATCAACGAAGGAGATGAAGTGATCATCCCTGCACCATACTGGGTCACCTACCCCGAGCAGGTCAAATATGCTTCAGGCATACCTGTCATTATTGACACAGATGAGATCAACAACTTCAAGATCACCGCAGAGCAGCTCAAAAATGCCATCACAGACAAAACCAAAGTACTGGTACTGACAAGTCCATCAAACCCTACCGGATCCATCTACAGCAGAGAAGAGCTGGAAGCGCTCGCAGAAGTACTGAAAGGAACTGATATCTTTGTTGCTTCTGATGAAATGTATGAAAAACTGGTCTATGAAGCGGAATTCGTTGCAGCAGCAAGCATCTCTGACGATATGTTCAAAAGAACCGTTACGATCAACGGTCTGAGTAAATCCGTAGCGATGACAGGATGGCGTTTCGGTTATCTCGCTTCTCCGAACAAAGAGTTGATCTCTGTCATGAACAAACTGCAGAGCCAGAGTACTTCGAACATCAACTCCATCACACAGAAAGCTGCGATCGTTGCGCTTAACGGTGACGTGGATGAAGAGATTGAAATGATGAGAAAGGCATTTGCAGCCAGAGCGGAAGAGGCAGCAGAACTGATGAATGCCATTCCAGGACTTTCCGTACTGAAACCGGCAGGGGCATTCTACCTTTTTGTCAATATAAAAGATATTACCAATGATTCCATCGAGTTCTGTAAAGACCTGCTTCAGGATGTCGGCGTTGCCGTGGTTCCAGGTATCGGTTTCGGCTCTGAAGGCTACTTCAGATTCTCATTTGCCACAGACATCACAACCATTCGTGAAGGTATCCGCCGTATTGAGAAGTTCGTCAAACAGAAGAGAGCGTAAACAACTACACTACAGGCAGAACCTCTGCCCTCTTTTTCTCTCTCCCTTAAAGGTCACTATATGCAACACCTTCTCAAACTTACACTGATATTTTCTCTCCTTACCTTAACACTTCAGGCAGAACGTGAAAAACTCAACTTTTCCCTTGTCATTTCAGGCGGTGTCAGTCTTGGTGCTTATGAATCCGGATACAATTGGGCCATGATCAAACTCTTGAGCAAGATCAAAAGTGACGGGGAACTGATCGATCCTGTACTTCGTTCTGTTGCAGGTACTTCTGCCGGATCCATCAATGCCTTAATGTCTGCTATGTACTGGTGCCAAAAAAGTGATATCCCTTTACATAATTCTGTAAAAGACAACCTTTTTTATGAAACCTGGGTCAATCTGGGTATTGAAGACCTTATGATACACGGTGAAGATCCAAACAATAAAAGTTCACTCTTTACACGCAGGGGTTTGGAAAAAAAAGCCAAAAAGATCATAGAACATATGAACAAACCTATTTTCAGAAAAGGGTGTGAAGTACCTTTTGGGGTGTCCGTCACAAAAGTGACCCCTATTGTAGAAGAGATCTCCAGAGTCAAGATCAGAAATCAACACTTCTCTATTCCTTTTACATTCAAAGAGAAAAATGGGCGTGCCATCATTGAAAATAAAAAAATGCCGCCAAGTACCGATTTTTACATTTCCATACCGGGTATCGAAAAAGAAAAAGAAAAGATCGTGCCCGTGCTGTTTGCCTCTTCTGCATTTCCAGGTGCGTTTCAACAAGTCAAACTGGAATATATCTACAAAGGAAAACAGGCTTCACACTACTTCATAGACGGTGGTGCTTATGACAATGTACCTTTGCAACTTGCCATAGAACTTGACCCTAAAGCTTCCTATTTTCTCTTTATGGATCCCAATAATATGCGAAAAGAAACCAAACAGAAACATACCGAGGAAAAAGAGCAGATTCCGGTGGGATTCATTACGACAAATACCATCCCTCTCCTCAGTACGCTTGATATCCTTCAATCAATGAAACTCTATCAGGCGCTCAATCAGTATTTTAGAAATAATCCGAATCGATCACTCATTCTTTCTTCCCGATACCATCCTATTACCGGAAAATACCTGGAACACTTTGCCGCTTTTCTTGACAAAAACTTTCGTATCTATGACTACTATGTCGGTGTTTATGATGCCATCTATCATTTGTCTTCTTCCCTGCTGCGGGAACAACAGTATAGTAACATTTCGCAATTGAAATTGATGAATATAATGATGAAACGGCTGGAGCTGGACAAAAATCCTGAAGCACTCTCCGCCTATACCCTGTTCGTCAATACAGAGTTTCATCATCTCAAGCCAAAGACCACAGACCGTTTCTCCACGATCTATAATGCCTTCAACAAGAAAACGCCAGACAGCAAACGTTATGATGTCAAGGAATTTAAAGCCTTTCTCACTAAACTTGACCTTCATTATCTTGACACTTCAGAGAGCACCTTTCTTCTTTATGTCAAAAAAGATGTTAACACCTGGTATAAACGTCCTGTCAGAGCCATTGTCGATCGGGTCACAATGCTGGAGAACGATAGAGCGAAGGTTTACAAAGACTATACCTCTTTTGCCAAACTCATTAGTCTCTCTGCCTGGGCAGGAAGTACCTTTATCAAAAGAAAGAACGGTTTTGACATACTGCCTCTGAATGTACCCGAAGATAAAGGGAAAGAGGGATTCAGGACCGCCTTGCACTTTTTACCGGGAGAGATCGCTACCGACATGAAAAATGGAGGGATGAGCTTTGGCTATACGGCACTCTACTATGCCAACCTTGAGTATCTGAGCGGTCTGGAAGCAAAAGCCTCTTATATCGTCAGTGATAATGTAGGAGATATTGTACGTGTGGACATGGATGCATTTTATGAATACGGCGATTTTATGAAATTTGGCCTGGGTGCAAGTGTATTTGGCAATATGGAAGGAAAATTTTATGACCGTGAAAGTGCCTATGGGTACAACAGTTACATCGACCTGGTGGATATCTTCCGTTTCACATATGTCCGAAGACCAGGTGCAAAAGAAGACAAAGACTACTTCTATTTCGGTATAGAAAATCTTCCCAGTCTTATTTACTGGTTGAACAGATAAACGTCTTCCGGTCTATCTTTTTCTGGTCATTCTACTCATGAGGTACCACAAAGCCCCCAGCATGGAAAACATTGCCAACGGTGCGATCCACGGTCTTTCCTTAATAATGGAAAAGAAAGAGATGATCGTCTCGCTGGCAAAATAGGCACTCAGACCAATAGTAAGTATAAAAATGATCGACGCAAAAATATTAAAGAATATAAACTTCTTGAAGTTGAACTTTGAAAGTGCCATGGAGATAGGAACAAGGGTCTTGACCCCATATAAGAACTTTTGTATAAAGATCGCAGCGATCCCGTACTTACGCATGATCAGCGTTGCCAGAGCTATTTTTCTTTTATGTTTCGCATAATAGGGTTGAATATCTTTTTTGTGGTACTTCCCCAGATAAAAGAGAAAATTGTCTCCCATGAAATTTGCCACTATCGCCACGGTCAATGCCGTTGTCAAGTCCATATGCCCCATATAAGAGAAGACACCCGCTGCCGCAACAATAAAAAGAGAACCGCCAAAAGAGAAAAAAGCCACAGCCAAATATCCCCAGGTCTCAAGTGAAGAAAAATCCATATATATTCATCCTAAATTCAATTGAAGAATCATAGCGAAAATTCATTAACAGCGCTTTTTTACTGTTGAAAGAACACAATACCCTGCGGAACTAACCATAGATTTGTTATAATCTGCCTATGATAAGCACACTCCTCTCCATCATTTTCGTCTATGTCTTCATTCTGCTTGGCTATATGGCCAAACGCATTTTCAAAGACGATATGAATCCCAAGACACTTACCCTGATGTCGGTCTACTTCCTGCAGCCTTTTGTGACCATCTGGGGATTTTCTACGGCTAAACTACATGTAGAACATGTTTATGTACCTCTTCTATATTTAGGGATCATTCTTACCCTGCTTCTTCCAACGATCTTACTGGGAAAATTAATATTTACAGATATTAAAGAACGTGCCATCTTCTCCATTGCAGGTTTTGTAGGCAATACGGGGAATATCGGTATTCCTCTGGGCATGGCACTGTTTGGAGAGCAGTCTGTCATTTATACCACCCTCATCAATATTGCCAATGTCTTTGTCGTTTATATTATCGGTGTCTATATCTATTCCCGCGGATCCTTCTCTATCAGAGACTCTTTATTCAATATCATCAAGATACCTATCATCCCTGCTTCCATTGTTGCAATATTTATAAATATTAATAATATCAATCTCTCTTCTCAGATCGAAGAATTCTTCAAAATGGGTGCCTATGCCGGTATTGTCCTTCAACTTTTTTTACTGGGTACTTTTCTACAGGGTATCAAGATACGTGAGTTACATGCAAGACTTTTCATAGGGACGGTCACACAAAAATTCGTTATTGTTCCTCTCTTTACCTTTATTGTTTTGCAGTTTACCGATCTGCCTCCTCTGGTACAAGGTGTTATTTTTATGGAGATGATGGTACCACTTGCTATTGCCAACATCAATCTTGCTTCACTTTATAACTGCCGTCCCAAAGATGTGACAACCCTTATTCTTCTGACTACACTGCTTTTTATTCCCGTTCTATTTATATTGAACTGGATCATCCCCTATATTTAACATAACTTATGACTTTTCAGTGAGAAAGTCATAGTATGATTCTACAAACAATGAAAAAGGGATCATAACAGCCATGCACAATATAGAATGGAAAACAGAATTGAGTGTTGGCATTAAAAATATCGATGATGACCATCAACGCCTCATCGAATTGACAAATAAACTGATCACTGCGATAGACAGGGAGATTCCTCAAAAAGAGATCTTAAAGATCTTTGAAGAGTTGGAAGCCTACACCCACTACCATTTCAAACGTGAAGAATCCTTTATGGACACAGCGTGCAGCTCTGAAGATATGTCTGAACAGATACGCAAACACAAAGAACAACATCGCTATTTTACAGCTAAGCTCTCCATTTTGAAAGAGACACTGATGCATGCTTCCACCAGATCTGTCTCTTACGAGATTGTTGAATTCCTCTTGCATTGGCTGATCGATCATATCATCAACGAAGACCTTAAACTAACACAGTGCCTCAAGACAAATCAACCAAATAAACTTTCCCTGCTTCAGCGCACCGGTGATACTTTAAAAAAGAAAACCTCACTTCAGCAGCGTTTATGGTTCATACTTGCCCTTCCTCTGCTCTTTTTTGTACTGCAGTCACTTTTTATCAGCTACAATGCCTACAACAAATACAGTCAACTTCAGGAAGTACAGGACATTACCCGAGCAGTCGTCAACATCAATAATGTCATTACGGAACTGCAAAAAGAGAGAGTCTTAAGCATTGACTATATCTCATCGGACTATCATCATTTTCATGAAAAACTTCTGCAACAGCGTAAACGTAGTGATCAGATCATTGCACAAAGCCTTTACTCAAGAAAGATCCTGAAAGCGCACGTCAATATAGATAATGGTATCTTGGCGATGCAAAAACTGAAGAAGATCCGTACTGCAATCGACACACAGCAGTTAAGTAAAAAAGAGAACCTCACCTTCTATACCAACTTCATTGAAACACTCATTGATATTATTAAAGACATCAGTTACCTCCCCGTCAATAGTCTCGATCAAAATACCTACAGTCCTTTGCTTTTACTTCTGCATCTCAATGAGATACACGGACTTATACGTAATGAAGGCATCACCTGTCTTGAAGTTGAGAACACATCGCGTGAACGGTTCAGTCGTCTACTCAATAGTAGTCAAGACTACTACAAAGCATTTAGTATACTGGCACCCAAATATTTAAAAGATGCTATTACACAGATCGATATATCTGACAACACCTTACACATCAGACAGATACAGGAACAGATACTTAAGGGAACACTCCATGGAAATGAAGCTGCACAAACGTGGTTCTCAGTCACTTCACAGAGGATTGAAAAATACAAAGTAGTCATCAAGCAGATCTTACAAAAGATCGACCATGATGCCTTTTTAGAAAAAAAGCATTTTGCCACTCTTATTTTAACTGTATGGATCATTTTTATCTTGATCTTACTTTTTATCGGAATAAGTATCTATCTGTTCAAAAAGAGTATTTTACACCCTATTGAAGTACTCACTTCTGCACTGCATAAACTTTCCACAGGCGATAAAAGTGTCCACTTTGGCACTGTCAATAAAAAAGATGCCATCGGAAAGATGGAACATGCCTATAACCACTTGAGACGCTCACTGATCAAAGCGGACTACAACAACATTCTCATGGAACTTCAGGAGCTGAAGACACAAAAATATGAAAGACTCTCTGCAGAAGATCCTCTTACGGGTATTTTCAACCGACGTGCTTTCATGCATGCACTTGAAAGTGAGATCGTACAGGTAAAAAGAAGTAACACCCCTCTTTCCCTGCTGGTTTTGGATATCGACCGTTTTAAACAGATAAACGATACTTTCGGACATGAAATAGGAGATCTTGTTTTACAGTATTTTGTACAACGTATCAGAGAACTGATACGAAACAATGATATTTTTGCACGGATCGGTGGTGAAGAGTTCGCTCTCCTACTTCCAGATACCTCCCAGGAAGAAGCACGTATATTGGCAGAGAGGGTCATACAGCAGATCGAACTACTTGATCTAACACATATTGTACCCACTCTAAAAATGACTGTAAGTATCGGGCTCAGTTTCTACGAGAAAAACATGTCTTCCAGGGCACTCATTCAAAAAGCAGATAAGCACCTTTATAAGGCAAAAAATACAGGAAGAAACCAATTTTTCGGATAAATAAGTTTTTCCATAAAAATGCTTGTTATTAATTTTAGTTAATTTGGAAGCCAATGCATTAATTAAAGATTCATGTCTCAAAAAAAGATATAATTCTTTTTATGATTACCACCCTACTCTCCATTATCACTGTCTATTTCTTTATCGTACTTGGATATATGGCTAAACGTATCTTTAAAAAAGACATGAGTAGCAAAACACTTACCCTTATGTCTGTCTATTTCCTACAACCTTTTGTGACCATGTGGGGCTTCAGTACGGCCAAACTTCACAGTGAACACATCTTTGTACCATTATTCTATCTGGGGATCATCTTTATTCTCTCCATTCCAACTATGATCATTGCCAAGAAATTCTTTAAAGATAAAAAAGAACAGGCAATTTTTTCCATCGCAGGACTGGTAGGAAATACAGGCAATATCGGTATCCCTCTTGGACTTGCGCTTTTTGGAGAAGAAAGTGTTATTTTTACAACCCTGATTACAATTGCAAACGTATTTGTTATCTATATCATCGGTGTCTATACTTATTCTCACGGCTCATTCAGTATAAGACAATCTCTGTTCAATATTATTAAGATCCCCATTATACCAGTTTCGGTATTTGCCATATTCTTGAATATCTATGATGTACCTATCAATGATCAATTTAAAGATTTTTTCAAGATGGGTGCCTATGCAGGTATCGTATTGCAACTCTTTATCATGGGAACTTTTATGCATGATTTAACATTTCATAATGTCAATCCGAAATTATATATAGGAACACTCAGCCAAAAATTCATTATACTTCCTATCGCAAGTGCCCTTCTTCTCAGTTTAACTAATTTGCCTCTTTTTGTACAGGCTGTCATGCTCATGCAGATGATGACACCACTTGCCATAGCAAATGTTATACTTGCTTCTCTCTACAATTGTAGACCAAAAGACGTTACTATGCTCGTACTTATCAGTACCCTGCTTTTTATTCCCATTATATTTTTACTTAGCTATATTATAAATCACTTCTATTTGTGATAGAATAATAGTCATTTTTCTATAGGAGTATCTATGCCTATAAGTATTAAAATACAATGCAGGGAGGCACTCAATGCCAAGTCGTAAAAAAACCCTTATTATCGGTGCCGGCGGTGTCGGGAATGTTGTTGCTTTCAAATGTGCGATGAATGAAGAGATCTTTGGAGACATTACCCTGGCAAGCCGTACCGTCAGCAAGTGTGATGCCATTGCAGACAATGTCAAAAAGAAGACCGGTGTTACACTCAAGACAGCCAAAGTCGATGCGGACTCCGTTTCTGAGCTTGCAGCACTGATCAGCAAGACAGATGCCGATATCGTCATCAACGTGGCACTCCCCTACCAGGACCTCACTATCATGGATGCCTGTACCCAGACCGGTGTGGACTACCTGGATACCGCCAATTATGAACATCCGGACACAGCCAGATTTGAGTACAAAGAGCAATGGGGAAGAGACAGACAGTTCAAAGAGGCAAATATCATGGGACTGCTCGGTTCAGGCTTTGACCCCGGTGTGACCAATGTTTTCTGTGCCTATGCACAAAAACACTATTTTGACGAAATCCACAGCATCGACATCCTTGACTGTAATGCAGGTGACCACGGTTACCCTTTTGCCACCAACTTCAACCCGGAGATCAATCTGCGTGAAGTCTCTGCTAAAGGTCGTTACTGGGAAAGAGACGACCAGGGACAGGGAAGATGGATTGAAACTGACCCTATGGAGATCAAACAGGTCTGGGACTACCCAGAGATCGGGCCGAAAGACTCTTACCTGCTCTACCATGAAGAGATGGAATCTCTGGTCAAACACATCCAAGGACTCAAACGTATCCGTTTCTTCATGACCTTCGGAGAGTCTTACCTGACCCACATGAAATGTCTTGAAAATGTCGGTATGCTGGGCATAGAACCGGTGGAACACAAAAGCATGAAGATCGTCCCTATGGAATTCCTTGCCACCCTGCTTCCCGATCCGGCAAGTCTCGGTCCAAGAACCAAAGGAAAAACAAATATAGGTATCTTTGCCAAAGGGATCAAAGATCGTCGGAAGAAGACCATCTATATCTACCAGGTCTCTGACCATGAGCAGTGTTATGCAGAAGTGATGAGTCAGGGGGTAAGCTACACGACCGGTGTCCCTGCCATGATCGGTGCAAAACTCATGCTCGAAGACAGATGGCAGAGAAAAGGTGTCTTCAACATGGAAGAGTTCGATCCCGATCCGTTCATGGAGGAGTTGATGAGCCAGGGACTTCCCTGGAAAGTCATGGAACTGGGTGCAGATGAAGACCGCAGAGTTGGCTGACATACACTTATTTAAAATTACTAAGGATAAAAGAGATAGGAATAGAGGCAGATACTTAAGTAATAGTTATTAATTTTATGAAAAAAACTTATGGTATAATCCCAAAAAAAATTTGGGAATTCAATATTATGCTAAAAAGAACCATTATAATTCTTTCATCTCTGACTATCCTGTTTTCGCTCTCCGGTTGTGGCGGAAGTCCAAGCGATACTACATTGCAGACAACAACTGAAACTGAAACAGCAGCATCCACAGCCACAGCCTCAAGTAAAATAACCAATCCCTATCAGGCACTGGCAGAAATGGCATTATCCTACAGGGTAAAGGCATTGAGACTGTTTGAGGCGGTTGAAGACAAAAAAGTACTTAGTGGTGCAAATCTGGATGCCCTGCACCATATGACACTGAACCAATTAAGCCTCAAAGATGCGATCGCTGCCTATATTGCCCAGAATCAGCATCTTGTTGCCGATGCTGCCGGCTACAGTGAAAAAGAACGTATGGAACATATCATGATCAGTTTATCTGCCATGCTGCTGCGTTATGACAATTACCTTATTGCCTATATCAACTATGAAAATGACTCAAAGCTGAGACAATTCCTCAATGACCCTGACAGCGCCTATGACATTCCGGCCAATACCTTGAGTGATATGACCAATACCTACAATGATCTCAATAACAGAGAAGAGGTCAAAAAGATGATCGTATTTTATGATGATCATATAGATACATTTGATAACACAGAGGAAAGCTTTTTTCTCTATCTTAAAATGATGATCGAACAAAGTCCCTCCTATCAATTGGGATTTGACAACGATACAGACTATGCCGTGGACAATTTAAACAGTTTATATACCTCCGTACTCGACCTGGGGGATGACGGTCTGACACTGGCGGTCAATGAAATGAGTAAAACCCTTGGTAACACAGCAGGACTGGTAGAGACACGAAAAGGAAAACTCTATAATGATCTCGATGTCGCTGACAATGTACGTTCTGTCATCAAGGCGGGAGATATTCTTCTGGAAAAAACCCCCTTCAGACTGACAGATAAACTTATCCCCGGTCACTGGGGACATGCTGCGGTCTATATCGGTACGGCCGATGAACTTAAAGCACTGGGGATCTGGAACCATCCAGTCGTACAACCTTTTCAACAAGACATTCTGGACGGCAAACAAATTGATGAAGCCCTCAGAGATGATGTCCAGCTCAATACCATTGAACATTTTCTCAATGTTGATGATCTGACCATCATGCATGACACTGCCGAATCCGATGAAGCAAAAGCTGACCGGATCATCCTTGCACTGCGTCAACTTGGAAAAGAGTATGATTTCAACTATGATATAGAAACCAGTGTTAAAATAGTCTGTTCGGAACTTGTCTATGTCAGCTCTATCATGATCGACTGGGAAACAGAGGAACTGGTGGGGATCAACACTATCAGTCCCGACAATGTTGCCAGAAAATCTATCGAAGATGTCACTGTGTTCGATATCACTCTGCTCTACCATGACGGTGAAGAGATCACAAGCGACAGAAAAGAGATGATGATGACCTTACTTGAAGAGGAGTAAACATGCAATTTACCGGTTTTCCAAAAGAGGGACTGCAATTCCTCGACAAGATCATCATCAATAACTCCAAAGAATGGCTCGATGCCAACAGAGAAGAGTATGAACGTGTCATCGTCGCTCCCAACAAAGCTTATGTGGAAGAGATGGGAGAACATTTGCAAATTTTGGTACCGACCATCAATGCCATTCCCAAGACCAATAAGTCTCTCTTTCGCATCTATCGTGATGCCCGGTTCCATCTGAACGATCCCATTAAAACACGTATAGGGGTCATTTTCTGGCAGGGAAGCGGCCACCGTATGCAAAGTGCCAGCTTCTATATGCATTATGACCCAAAGGAGATCTTCGTTGCCAGCGGTATACGTAATTTCAAACCTACCCTGCTTGCTACTTACCGTGAGTACATACAGAATGAAGAACGGCGTACAGAACTGCACAACATTCTTGAAGCACTCAAAGTAAGGGGCTACAGGATCCCCGAAGCCAAATACAAACGTATGCCGAGAGACTGCAAAGCAACAGACAGCAACAGTTATCTGTACCTGATGGGGGCGATGTATGCCTATACGACATTCCCACCTGATGACGTTTTCTTTTCTGAAGCGCTCATTGACAGGAATTTCAGGATCTATGAAGATATGTTCGATCTGCAACAGTGGGTCTATGAACTCACCCTGCATTGTGATACGGATGCGGATGTGTTTCGATAATGTTGTTTTTGATTTATTGAATTTCCTCAAGGTTCAGACTGTGGCATTGTATTTCAATAATTCGTGGGGTGCGTTTCTCAACGCACCGCATAAACAAAATTTACATATAATCAAATATTCGCCGCAAGGGTTTATAATCCGTGTGATTTTTATAAAAGGTGGGCAATTGCCCACCCTACTATTCTAGCATTCCTATCATACTCATAAATCTTCCGCTGCAGCCCTGCTCTTTTCGGTAGGAGAAGAACCTCTCTGTTTCACAGGCTGTACAGATGCCGCTCATTTCGATATGTGCTTCTTTCAAGCCAGCCCCAAGCAATTGATATTTGTTAATATACGAAAGGTCGAGCATGTACTTCTCTTCCTTTTGTGTGTATCCCTCCAGCAGATCGAAAAAATGTTTTGCCACCTCTTCACCTACTTCGTAACAGCATCGCCCTATAGCAGGTGCGATCCCCGCAACGATATCTTCAGGCTTAGAACCGAACACTTCCTGCATTTTGCGTACTGTTTTGGCTGCGATCTCTGCTTTGGTACCTTTCCAGCCTGCATGTACGGCAGCCACGATCTTTTTCTCTTTATCATACAAAAGGATCGGCACACAGTCCGCAGTCAATATGGTAAGTACAACATCTTTCAGATCTGTCATAAGTGCATCACAGTTCTCTACAGCATCATTCAGACTGCCCCATCCTCTTGTTTTCAGCTCTGTGACCACGGTAATATTATCACTGTGGGTCTGCTCTGCCACTATGAAATGTAGTTTACCGTTCTTTTCAAGCATCTCTGATACCAACTCCCTGTTTTGGATGATCTTCTCCGATTCTTCTCCCGTATGCAAAGCCAAAGAAAAATCATACGTATCATTGGCAGATTTTGTACTGACCGCGTGCATCAGACCGTCATATTTCTTAAGGGAGGAAAACTTGTAAAAATCCATCATATCAAACCTTAGTTTCTTTCTGATATAATACCCTAAAAATGAAGGAAAAATATGGATGGTGGAGTAGGTCTGGATAAACGTATCTTCAAAAATTTTTCCTATATTCTCATACTTCAGCTCCTTCCCATCTTTGCTATTTCCGCTTACCTGGTCTACGAGATCAACCCCTACCTCTATAAAAAACAGATCATCTATTATATTCTCGCAGCTATCGCATTTACCATCTCCATGTTCATCCCCTGGAGAAGGATCCTCTGGTGGTTCGCACCGCTCTACTACATCGCGAACCTTGCTTTACTGGCGGCGGTCCCTATTGTAGGTACTTCTGTACTGGGTGCCAAACGATGGATAACCATCCCCGGTATCGGCTTGACCATACAGCCTTCGGAGTTCATGAAAGTTTCCGTGATCATGCTGCTTGCCTATCTTATCGTCAAAAAACCGCCTCTGCAAAGCGGCTATGGTCTGTTTAATTTCATTAAACTATCACTAGTGATCATCCTCCCCTTCCTGATGATCGCAAAAGAACCCGATCTGGGAACAGCGCTTGTACTTCTCATTACCGGCTACGGTATACTCTTCATCATAGGAATCGACTGGAAGATCTGGACCGTGATCCTGATCCTCGTAGGCGCTGCAACACCCATGGCTTATGAGTACGGGCTGAAAGATTATCAGAAAAAGCGTATCGTCGATGCGGTGAGTAAACCGAGTTACCAGGTCAGGCAGGCGCTTATTGCCATTGGTTCAGGCGGGATGGAAGGAAAGGCAAAAGAAGATGCCACGCAGACACAGTTGAAATTCCTGCCTGTCTCCTCAACAGACTTTATCTTTGCCTATTTGGGAGAAAGGTTCGGCTTTAAAGGCATGCTGGTTGTTATTGGACTCTATATCCTGCTGATCTTTAATCTGCTCTATATTTCTGCCAAACATGCGAACGACTATTATATCAAGACCTTTGCCTCCGGACTGGCATTTCTCTTCTTCGTATACATGGGGGTTAACATTTACATGATCATCGGTATGGCCCCTGTTGTGGGGCTTCCTCTACCTATGTTCAGCCATGGAGGAACTTCATTTATTATTTTTGCGGTAATTTTCGGGATATTAGAGAATTTAATTGCTTTTAAAGACTACAATCGATATACTTCTGACGCGAAAATCAGCATGACTCCGAAAGAAAAACTGGCTGTCAAATAAAGATTTTTCATATAAAAAAACTGTACAGCATTTAATCGTGGGCTCTTAGCTCAGCTGGTTAGAGCACTCGGCTCATAACCGAGTGGTCCGGGGTTCGAGTCCCCGAGAGCCCACCATTAAGTGCTATGAACTGTTTTTCCTCTTAAAAAAATCCAAAGACCAATTTATAACCCCTGATCTTAAAATTGATAATTGACACCTATGGTAAAGGCATCGACACTCAACTGATAGACATTATTCACATCATCTATACTATTTGAAAGCCAGACATAGTCAACAAAGAGGGAGACATTTTCCATTACCCTGTAACTCATACCGATCCCCCATTGGAAAGTAGTGTTATCCACATCTACAACAGGGATGGGTGGTTCCGCCGAAAGAAGGGATCCAGACAGGTCAAGCCCTCCGTATCCAAGCAGTGCATACACAGAAAAATCTTCACTTACCGGGTATTGCGGTTTCACAAAGAGACTCCAACTGTTCATCTCAATCTGATCATCATGTGTGAAAGAATCATTATATCTACCCTCTACCGCAATGTATGCATTAAAGTTATATCCTGCAATGAAAGAGACAGCTCCCAGTCTTTCCTGCCCCGGTCCTGTCTGCCATAAATTCACAGATACATCCGGATCACGCACACTGCCTGCAACAATGCCAAGTCCGGCGTAAAATCTGCCTGATGATGCTTCCGGTATCACTTCTGCTTCATCTATATCCCCACCGGCAAAAGCCAAAGTGCTCATTATGCTTATCACAACGATTGATAGTATGATTCTGTTCATTATTCTTCCTTCTTTTTATTAAAATTTTATCAACAAAGCTACCTGTTCATCTTATGCTCAAACTCTGGTACAATCTTCTTAAGTACTGTCAATTTGTCATCACTCTCCATCAATGTTTCAATGTCTTGATTCAGCTGGTCTATGTCGTAGTGTGTTGGTAGTGCGACTGTAATGGAGTCGTACTCGGTATGAATATCAGTGTCATAGATCAGAAGCTCTTCATAGAGTTTTTCTCCGGGACGCAGGCCGGAAAACTCTATTTCTATATCATCTCTGCCGCTAAGTTCTATCATTTTCTTTGCCATGTCAACTATTTTGATAGGCTCTCCCATATCCAGTATACATATCTCTCCGCCTTTTCCTATGGCACCTGCCTGAAGTACCAGTTCACAGGCTTCAGGAATCAGCATAAAGTATCTTGTGATGTCAGGATGCGTTACGGTGATATTCTGTCCTTTTTCGATCTGTGATCTGAACTTAGGTATGACCGAGCCGCTGCTCCCCAATACATTACCGAAGCGTACAGCAACAATGCTCGTATCATGAGAGGGGATATTCTGTGCGTAGAGTTCACAGATCCTTTTAGTGGCTCCCATAACATTGGTCGGACGTACTGCTTTGTCTGTAGAGATCAATATACACTTTTCCACCCCATGTTCGATGGCCGTATCTATGAGATATTTGGTTCCCAAAACATTATTGACTATTCCCTCTTTGATGTTCGCCTCCACCATAGGTACATGTTTATAGGCAGCAGCATGTATCACTATCTGCGGTTTGTAGCGATCAAATGTTTTTCCCAGGTCTTCCCTGTTTACCACAGACTGGAGTACAGGTATACACGTCACATGGTCAAAATTTTCAAGCTCCTGCTCGATACTATAAAGATTGTATTCACTGTGATCCAGCAGGATCAGTGTTCGTACATTGAACTGCACACACTGTCTTACGATCTCAGACCCGATACTTCCGCCCGCTCCGGTCACCAGCACCACTTTCTCTTTCAGAAATCCGGAGATCCTCTCTTTATCGAGATCCTGGGGATGTCGCGCCATCAGATCGGCAACCGAAAGTCTTTTCAACTGCATCAAAAAATCTTTTTCTCTGAGTATTTCATCTAGTGTAGGAAGTATCTTTATCTCTTTAAAATACGTACCCAGTCTCTCATAGATCTCTTTTATCCTCTCTTGATTGGCGCTTGGCATCGCAATGATAAGCAGATCGTAGGTACCATCATCTTCTATTTTTCTTTTTAGCTTTTCTTTAGCAAGGATCTTCACACCATCAATGGATCTTTTTTGCATTCTCTTGTTATCATCCACAAAATATTTAACTTTATATTCACTGTTCCGAAATTCTTCTTCCAGTTTTATTCCTTCTTTTCCCGTACCGTATATCACAACACTTTTTGTCTTCTCCACATGACTTCTATTAATAAGGAAATTATAGAAATAGATCATAAAATTAAGGAGGAACAGATAAGTCAAGAGTTCTGACACCATAAGAGAGAAAGGGACAACCTGATAATAAAAAGGCATATAGATCATAAATGCCAAAATATAGACTATACTTTTAAGCAAAAATGTCTTGGCTGAAGATTTTGACCAGGAGAGTGAATAGTCTTGAAAGAAGATCATGGATGAGAGCATACGCACCGCAACAACCACCCACACCAATTCCATATTGAGGGGAAGATGGAAAATAACAAAAGTCCACCAGAATGTACCAAATGTCAATAAGATGATGACTATAAAATTTGCTATTCTTTTATCCAGAAAGGGTAACACTAAAGAACCTTTATCTTTATCTTTATCTCATTATACCATTGTGTCATATTTTTAATCATGATATATTGTATCATTTTTGCATATTCTAATATATAACTGCCAAGGAATGTTCATAGCTCCATCACGATATAATGCAGTATGACAAAAAAATCAAACAATCCGCTATCACTAGAGTTGACCTCTAAGGAGATACGGTTCCTCATAGCCTGTTGCCAGACAAACCTCTCAAGAGAAGATATACAAGCTATTCATTCTTACCAATTAACAATCACTAATTACCAATCACTAATCACTGCTGCTACGCAGCACGGCATCCTCCCTTTAGTCTATAAAACCTTGAAGTCTCTTAATGCTGAAATACTCACAGAATTAAAAACTCTCTATATGAGTATTTCTCAAAGAAACATGCTCATGTCCGCTGAGCTCATCCGCATCATGAAATTACTCAAAAAAAATAACATTGAAGCTCTCGTCTTCAAAGGGCCTGTTCTTTCACAGATGGCATATGGAGACATTACACTACGACAATATGTCGATCTGGATGTTCTAGTAAGAAAAGAAGATATCCACAGGGTAGACAGTCTACTTAAAGAGCTTGGCTATAAAAGGGTAATAAAACTTACAGAAAATCAAGAGAAGCTTTGGCTCATACTCAAGCATGATATGAGCTTTTATCATCCTCAAAATGGTATATATTTCGAGATGCACTGGTCACTTCTGGATGAGGATTACCCCATACAAATGAATCAACAAGTCCTCTGGGAAGATCCTCAAACTGTCAATATCAACGGAAATGAGATCCAAACATTCCCCATGGAAGAGCTGCTCCTCTATCTTTGTATTCACGGCTCTACCCATCTGTGGGAGCGTATCGAATGGATCAAAGATATCGACCTGTTGATCCGGACACAGACGATTGATTGGGAAAAACTTGTTCATAAGGCTGAGCACTCCAATGTAGAGACCATACTGTACCTGGGGATTTACCTGACAAACACTCTTTTTTCAACCGAAGTTCCTTCCAATATCAAAGAACGTATCTCCCATAATAAGAAATTAACTGTTTTGAGTGACTATATTTTTAAAAGCTGGTCAGGAGATCATGCAAACGGGATCAAGGGGACACTTCAACGAACGCACACCATGCTAAGACTCTTCCCCGATACAAAAGCACGACTTGCTTATCTGCATAAGATCCTGATTAAACCGACGTTGAACGAATATGACTATGTCGATCTTCCAAAAAGGATGTATTGGGCATATTACTTTATACGTCCTTACCTTCTTCTCAAAAAGTACGTCTCAAGTAACTGACTCCACATCTTTTATATTGTCACGAAATTTTATCCAAAAGGCAATACGTTTTTCATCTAAATGGCTTTTTTGAAAATCAAGGGCTCGGTTAAAATTAACCTTTGCCTCATCCAGCATCAAGGCTTTATCGTTTGTGAGGTTTCCAATAAGATTTAAAAACTGTTTGGGATTTTTATGATCAAAGATCATTTTTTCATCCAGTAGTTCAGGTATGCCTCCAACAGAAGAACCTATGGCAGGGCATCCTCTACTCATTGCCTCGATGAGTGATCTTGACATAGCCTCAGCTAAGCTAGGCTGAAGATAGATATCCAGACTATCCAACCATGCATAAACCGCCTTTCCTTCAGGTAGTACACCATCAAAAAAAACGTTATCGGCTATCCCTAGTTTTTCTGCCAACTGTCTGTATTCCAAGGAATCACCTGCACCCAGAATATGGTATTCAAAGTCATTTGATTCATGTTTTAGTTTTGCAAGTGTTCTCATGGCAACATCTATCCCTTTGTAACCTACATTCAGATTGCCTATGGTCCCATAAACCCTTTTTGCACCCATCATTTCAATTTTATTTATCCGATGCCATAATATCTTTTCATCAGCCTCAGGCAATCGTACATCAGATATACCCATCGCTTTCCCCTGTCTTGAAGACGGATACCTTTTTTGCAGAAACTTTTCTGTAACATAGGTGATATAATTTGATTTTTTAACACTGTTCTTTACTTTTGCGTAAAGAAACGGTGCATATATCCTTGACTGCCATGTACCATAATTCCACATCGCATCCCAGCCACAACCTACGACTTCTAACATATAAGGTTTATGCATTTTATTTGCCACTCTGGCGGTCATTAGTCCCAATTCACTGGGTACTCTTGCTATCACAGCATCATACTCTTTAACCATCTTTGAGATCTTCTTTTCATGCGCTTGTCTCAAACCAAAAAATGACCTGAACGATGCAATACTCTCGAGAAATATAAACGAAACATCCTCTCCACTTGCCAATGGCAGATCTACCTGTTCATCACTCCTTGCTTCCCGATTTCTGGCCAGAACAGTGATATGGGAAAAAACATCAACATAACGTTTTAAGACCTGATAGGAAAAGGCGTTTGCATACACTTTTCCATCTTTTGTCACAAAAACATGATCATGGACAAAAAGAACTTTCATATTTACCAATCAACCCATCACAGACAACAGCCGCGAATCACTTCACAGACTTTCTTCACATCATCTTTGGTCATAGTGGTACTACTGGCAACACACAAACCTTTGTTAAATAACGCTTCACTCGTACCATCAAGATATCTCTTTGCATCTTTAAAAAGTAGCTGCATATGCATTGGTTTCCAAAGTGGTCTGCTCTCTACATTTATTGTTTCCAACGCTTTCATTACTTTGTTAAAGTCTGTTTTTTCAAAAATGAGTGCAGTCAACCATCTGTTCCC
>JAMONL010000105.1 GCA_027065815.1 Sulfurovum sp. | reverse complement strand
ATGTGGCATACAGTCTGCCACGTGTATTGAATGCTACGTATGATGTGCATGTGGTCATGCCTCTTTATCAGTTCATTGACCGTAAACGTTTCAGTATTGTCTCTTTGGGGATCTTTTTTAACATAGAAATGGGTGATCACCTCTATCCGATTGAACTTTACGGGTGCTGTTACGAGGGTGTGGAATACCGTTTTATCTACGCATCACTCTTATGTGACAGAGACTTTATTTACGGCTCTCCCGAAAGTGGATACAGCGATAATGCATTACGTTTCGCTTTGTTCAACCATGCAATGCTGGCGCTTTTAAAACAGGAAAAGTATCTGCTTGCCCATCTTAATGACTGGCAAAGTGCCTTACTGCCTCTTTTGATAGAAGAAGAGGGGAGTCTGTCAACTAAAACAGTGTTCACGATACACAATCTCGCGTATCAGGGGATATTTGAGCGCTCTGTACTGCAAGAGATCGGTATTCCCGAAAAATATTTTACCCTGCATGCTCTGGAGTTTTACGGAAAGGTCAATTTTATGAAAGCCGGAATTGCTTACGCAAATGCGGTCACTACGGTCAGTCCGACCTATGCAAAAGAGATCCTGACTAGAGAGTATGGTTGTGGTCTTGAAGACTTTTTGGCAGAACATAAACAGAAACTTTTTGGCATTCTCAACGGTATTGACAGTGAGCATTTTTCACCTTCAAAAGATACCTGTCTGTTTCTACCCTATAGTGATATGAGAGGGAAAGCAGAGAATAAAAGAGTCTATCTTGAAACAGTGGATTTTCAGGGATTGCATACACCGCTTTTCATTTTTATAGGACGCTTCAACTGGCAGAAAGGGATGGAACTCTTTATAGAATCTTTAGACTGGATCGCTTCACAGGCATGCAATATTGCGATCTTGGGGGAAGGTGAGAGAAAATACCATCAGGCACTGGTTCAAATTGCAGACAAATATAGCAACATCCATCTGGAATTTGGGTATGATGAGTTATTGTCTCATCGCATGTATGCAGCAGCCGATTTTTTTCTAATGCCTTCACTTTTCGAACCTTGCGGTCTGACACAAATGATCGCCATGAATTATGGACAAATACCTATTGTGCATAGCGTGGGTGGTTTGGCAGATACGGTTTTTGATCATCAAAATTTTAATACAAACAGTACACGGGGGTATGGTATCACATTTGAAACAGCCACTTCGAGTGCCTTGCAGCATGCCGTTTCAGAGGCATTGGAACTCTACAGTAACATGGAAAGGTATACTGCGATCGCAACACATAATATGGACTGCGATTTTTCCTGGCAGGAGAGCGCTAAAGTCTATGTTGAACTGTATACAAAAATCATTAAAGAGAGAAATCATGGATAAACTGAATATTTTAATAGCAGCATCTGAAGTCGTTCCTTTTGCAAAAAGTGGTGGCCTGGCAGATGTAGCCGGTGCGTTACCCAAAGCATTGCGTGCTTTGGGACATGATGTACGCGTGGTCATGCCCCGTTACTATATAGTGGATAAAGAGAAATACGGTTTGAAACCGCTTGAGGGATCTTTAGGGGTACCTATGGGAAGTATGGGGGAAGTATGGGCAGGTGTATATGAAGGTGTACTCCCCGGAAGTGATGTTCCCATCTATTTTATAGACCATGAAGGTTTTTTTGGAAGAAAAGGACTGTACGATGAGAACGGAGAGGGATATCCCGATAATGACAACCGTTTTATCTTTTTTTCAAAAGCAGTTATGCAGTTGGCCAAAAAACTGCATTTCAGACCGGATGTGATCCATGCCAATGACTGGCATACGGCTGCGATACCGATTCTTTTAAATACAACGTATGCGATGGATCCGAATTTCAGTTATACCGGTTCTTTGTTGAGTATCCATAATTTACAGCATCAGGGTAAGTTCTATGCAGGAACGATGGATGTGCTTGGTATAGGATGGGAACACTTTAATGCCGATGAGCTGGAAGAGTATCAGGGTGTGAATTTGCTTAAAGGCGGGATCGTACATGCAGATGCCATTAATGCAGTGAGTAAAAAATATGCCCAGGAGATCAGGACACCTGAATTTGGTTGGGGACTTGACAGTTTGATCAATGAAAAAGCCTACAAACTTTTCGGTATTCTCAACGGTGTGGATTATGATGAGTGGAGTCCTGTAGTCGACCCTTTTATCCCTAAAGATTTTGATATGGATGATCTTTCCGGGAAGACTGTCTGTAAGGCAGCTTTACAAAAAGAGTTCAACCTTCCTGAGCGTGAAGATGTGCCTGTTATCGGTCTGGTAGGGCGTCTTGCCGAACAGAAGGGGATCACACTTTTGGCTGCGGCCATTTGGAATCTGATGGAGATGGATATACAGATCATCCTGCTGGGAACCGGTGAACACTGGGCTGAACATTTCTTTTCTGATGTCGCTTCCAAGTATCCGGACAAATTTGCCTGTTATATCGGATATAGAAATGATCTGGCACACCAGATAGAAGCAGGCAGTGACTTCTTTCTGATGCCATCACTGTTCGAGCCTTGCGGACTCAACCAGATCTACAGTCTGCGTTACGGAACACTGCCTATTGTCCGTGCAACTGGCGGTCTTGATGATA
>JAMONL010000104.1 GCA_027065815.1 Sulfurovum sp. | reverse complement strand
TGCGTGGATATCTTTACGCAGCTCACGGTAGTGCCTCTCAATATTCTCCATGACCACGACCGTGTCGTCCAGTAGGAGTCCCAAGGCCAGGATGATCGCGGTTAAAGTAACGACGTTAAAGTCAATGCCAACCAGCCACATCAGTGCAATTGTTGATGCATAAACCAAAGGAATGGTCACCAATACTACCAAGATCTGACGGAAAGAAGCGAGGAAAAGGAAAACCACGATGGTAGACATGATAATGGCATCTCGTAAAGAGTCAAACATATTCATAGTACTCTGTTCAATGGTCTCTTTTTGTGTATCTGACACTTCAAAACTAATGTTGGGATACTTCTTTCTAAAAGTATCCATCATCGCTTCAACTTTATCAATGGTCTTTATCACGTCAGCGGTAATGGAACGCTGAATAGAGAGTGCAATTGCTTCTTTCCCGTTACCATAATACGCTGCAGAGTTCTCATAATGTCCAAAATAGACCTGTGCGACATCAGAAAGTACAATATCCGCAGTGATAGGAAGTCTTTTCAGTGTATCCACTTTAGATCTTTTACCACGAGACTTCAATAAATAACGATGCTCTTCATTACTGACAAAACCAACAGCATAGTCATTGTCATTTTTTGCAATGGTAGCAATAACCTGTCCTAAGGAGAGATGATAGGTATCAAGTTTATCTTTGTCTACAATAATTTGAAGTTCTTTTTCATACCCGCCAAAAATGTCTACATTCGCAACACCATTGGTCTTTAAGAGTTTATGTTTTATCTCTCCACTTGCAAGATCCCGTATATCTTCAAGAGCAAGACCCGACCCCTTTTTTGGAGACATGGCTACCACCAGCACCGGTGCGGTTGCTTCGGTGATCTTTACGACCTGGGGTTCTTTAATGTCTTTAGGGAGTTTTGCACGTATTTTTGAAAGTGCATTGGTCACATCATTCACAGCAGTGTCAATGTTTTTAGTATATTCAAACTCTGCACGGATCACCGTGACCTCATCGATGGTAGTAGAGTAGGCACGACGTATCTGATCGAGCGCATAGAGTTCTTCTTCTACCGGTACCGCAATGTTACTTGCCATCGTTTTGGCAGAAGAGCCCGGCTCTACAATAACCAGTGCGACTTCAGGGTAATTAGAGTTTGGAAAAAGATTTCGGTGGATCTTATTGTAACCAAACATCCCCGCCATCACAAAAAGTGCCAGAAAGGAGATGATCACATGTGGCTTTTTTAAAACCTTCTCTACCCAGGTTATATTTTTTTGACTCATTACTTCGCTCCGGCAATCGCCACGTTACCATAACTGGGGAGCAGTGCAAGCTTAACCTCAGATGCCTGCGCAATCAATGTATCAGGACAGGGAGAAACCAGAACCATGTTTCTGTTATGCATCTCTACTGTCACTTTAAAAGGCTTAAATTTTCCTTGAATGTACTGCATGACAAAAGTACCCTCTTTTTTATGCAAGAGTGTATTATCCGGTAAGATACAACCTTTCTTTGCATTGGTCAGCACTTCAATATTTACCGAAGATCCTGCCGGGGCAGCGATCTCTTTGTTTAAAGTGACTTCTGCAGAGGTCAATCCATTTTGAGATGTGGTATAGATCGTTTTCACATAACCAACTTGTTGATTGTCAAAGAAGACAGCTTGTTCTTTTTTGATCATCTCCTTTTTTACGGGAGAGTAAGAAAAAACCAGTTTTTTCTTGCCATTACTCATTTTTAAAATTGGCTTACCCGCAGCTGCCAAATCACCTTCATGCATAAAAATGACATCGATCTCTCCGTCAAATGGTGCTACGATCTGCAAATAAGAAAGTTGGTGTTTTGCCTGATCGATCTTTTGTTTTGTACTCTCCAAAGCAGAAGCTTTCAGACTTACTCCCACTTTCGAAGTAGAAAGCTGCTCTTTTGAAAGTCCGCCGATGAGATGAAGTTTTTTGTTACGTTCATAAATACTTTTTACCAAAGCAAGATCACTCTTCTGGGCATAAAGCGTCGATGTAAGCGCATCAATGTTGGAATGAATCTCTATGGCATCGATACGTACCAAAACATCCCCTTTTTTTACTTTTTGGGACTCTTCGACCAATACTTTCTCAACATATCCAGCCAATTTGGTACTCAAATTAATACTTTTGTCTGAAAGCACTTGAGCCAAAAAAGGTACCCTGTTTTGCAAAAGACCTTTTTTGGCTTTAACTAACGTGACATTCAACACATGTGTAGAGGGAATGGCCTCATTGGCAATAGCTTCTTGTCGTGTATTAAGAAGTCCTTTCCCCTTAATAAGCAATGCAACAACAGCAATGATTGATACGATGGTTATGATTCTCTTCTTTGTCATTATCTCACCCCTCTTTCTAATAAATAATCCATATAAAACTTCCCTTTTTGATAATTGTATTTACTTTCTATGAGTTTTGCTCTGGAAATTTGTGTCTGACTTGAGGCATAAAGCAGGTCATTAATAGTGGAAACCCCACTTTGATAACGCACGCGTTCAATCTTCTCCGATTTTGTTGTCAAAGCATACTGCTTGAGATTTCCCTGATAATTCGAATACTCCTGCTTCATATGTTCTACTGCTTCAGTGAGTGATTTTCTCAAATCCAAAAGCGTTTGT
>JAMONL010000103.1 GCA_027065815.1 Sulfurovum sp. | reverse complement strand
TATTCCCCCTGATCTCGGGTTTCATCGTTGCTGAAGCAGTATTATCTCTTTTAGAATACGAAAAGGCATGGACATGTGTCAAAGGCAGTTCTTTGACCCTTTCCATTGCTTCATCCCACTCTTTTTCATCTTCTCCCGGATGTCCTACAATGAAATCCGTACCCAAAGCATATCCTTTGTCGGCAATTTTATGAAACAATTCAATATCTGTCTTAAACTTGTTTCGTCTGTTCATAAGTTCCAGCATTTTATCTGAAGTATGCTGCAAGGCAATATGTAAATGCTTTGCCATCCAGGGCTCATGAAGCAGTTCCATGAATTCATCGTCTATCTGGATAGGTTCAAGACTTCCAATGCGTATACGTCTGACACCACGGATCATAGACATCTTTTTGAGTAGTTCAGCCATAGAAGTATTATGATCCTGTCCGTAAGATCCCACATTGGTACCGGTAAGAATGAATTCTCCAAAGCCGTTGCTCGCAAGTTTACTGATCTGCTCAAGAATGGTCTCTTCTTTATGTGAACGTGCATTCCCGCGTACAGCAGGAATGATGCAGTAGGAACATCTGAAATCACAGCCCTCCTGGATCTTGATGAAAGCCCTGCTCTTTCCTACAAACTCTTCAACAATGGTAGAATCAATATGTTCAAGATCTCCTATCTGATAAAAGGGTGCATCCATTTTCAATATTTCGTTGATGTTCTCTTTTTCGGAATGTCCCATCACACCAAATACTTTTTTATCATTAAAAAGTGATTCTCCTTTGGAGTGTGAACCACAACCCGCCAGAATGACTTTGGCATTGGGATTTTTACGTTTCATCGAAGAGATATAGTTACGCACAGAGGAATCTGCACCGTTGGTCACGGTACAGGAATTGACTACGATGATATCCGAAGAGTTCTCATCATTGCCCAGTTCAAACTCACGCAGCTTTGACATCATCACTTGTGTATCGAACTGATTGGTTCGGCAGCCGAAAGTTTTAAAAAAAACTTTTTTCATTAGGCTTCACCATCAAAAAGTGTAGGCTTTTCCTGAAAAGGCTTACGTACATCTTTGTCCATATAAATAGACTGCGTCGGAAATGCAAGAGAGATATCGTCTTCCTTATGCAAACGTTCAATGATCTCCATAGAGATCGTAGATCTCAATGTGAGTGTTGCATAGGCATTGGTATGGTACCAGGCAGAGATCTTAATGCCATAAGGCTCTATAAAAGTATAGATACGCGGTTCCACATTGGTATTTTTCATACTGTACTGGCTTCTGAGTTTATTGAGCTGCTTTCTGGTGATCTCAGTATATCCTTTGGAGTATTTCTTCGTAACCTCTTTGGCAATAGATGAAGCTTTGGATACATTTGAATCAAAAGTGATCATAAAATCGATCCCGTCCCAAACTGTTTTCAAACCGGCATGAGAATAGTTGGCGATCATATCTGTAAAGACAAAGTTGTTCGGTACAAAGATAATACGGCCGGCTCTTCTGTTATGCATGTAGGTTGTAAGTGTAATGTCTTCCTGAATGGTCATACGAAGCAGTGAAATATCGACAATATCTCCAACATATTCAACACCGTCTCTGACAAATTTAACACGATCACCCACATGGATCGCACCGCCAATAATAATAACGAACCAACCCATGATCGACATGAACCAGTCCTTCATCGCAATAGCAATACCCGCAGAGGCAAAACCGAGTATGGTGACAAGGTAGTCAACATTCTCAATATAGGCAAAGAGCAGTGTTAAAAGAAGGATCGTTCCGAAGGTCACATTCAATGCTTTGTTGATGGTATAGAAGCGGTCATTGTCAGACATGTAACGTCTCACCAGATACTTGATCATAAATATCAGTAAAATAAAGAAAATAATGATCATCCCGATAGAGGTGGCCTTCTCCATTTCTCTTTTGATATCTGCCCGCAGATTCAGGATGATCTCATCGAGTTTTTTGGTATAGACTTCTTGTGTCGTCTTAAAGATCTCTACAACAGGGCTGAAGGTTTTGATCTTCTCTTCTGTGTCTAGCAACTCTTCTTTATATTTGATATTTTCAGGGTCAAGAAGCAGTATTTTTTTTAAAAGAAGTTCTCTTTCTTTCAGTTTATTCATGACCTTTTGGATAGATTCATATCTGCCTTCATATTCAGATTGATCTGTCTTTAGTTTTTTAATGTAAGAGATCGCAGAGATGATCGCAAAAGGATTGGATACTGTCGGTAGATCATTGATGTCAGGTGGTCTAAGGAATTTCTTAAAAGGATCCTTTTCATATTCTTTGAGCAATTGCAGTTTTCCCAGAAGAATGGTACGTTTACTTTTGGCAAGTTCCAAAGCTTTCTTTTCTGATTCATTTTTCTTGTGAACCTGCTCTACTGTATAAATAAGCTTATCAAGTTGATCCTTCTGATCTTTTAACTCTTTGAATGTATGATAATTACTGTAAAGTTTTGTCCAGATGTCATTGGTTTTTATTCGCTCATCCAAAGCGTCTTTCTCAGCAGTAAGGACAGAGAGTCTCTGCTTCGCATCTTTACTGATACTGTCGGTAGTACTGCTCTGTGTAATATTGCTCTCGGTAGTGGTATTATTCAAACTATTTTCTGCCTGAAGAGAGGCAGAAAGG
>JAMONL010000102.1 GCA_027065815.1 Sulfurovum sp. | reverse complement strand
GATCTGCTTAGCCTCATCTTTATCAATAGTATCAACAATACGATAAATAACTTTCGTATTGCCACCAGAGATACCTTCAGTCTTCACCTCTTCAAGTGCTTTACCTGCAATCCCTCTTTTTATCAATTTTGAGATAAGAATATCTTTTAAGGCATCAATTTTGGAATCTGAAGAAGAAGACAAACTCAAAGTCTTTGCTGCTTCATTCAAATTAAATTCTGCTTTCAAGCCCTTAAAATCAAAACGCGTAGCCACTTCTTTCTCCGCCATTACAAGCGCATTCTTAAGCTCCATCATATCCAGCTTGGCCGTAATATCAAAATAGTGGTCTTTTGCCATCCTAACTCCTTACTTTTCTATTCTCATCATAGCGATCTTGCCTTGAACCACATCCAGTTTTCCAAGTGCAGTGATCGCATTTTGCATTTTACGCTCTTTACAAAGGTGTGTAGTAAAAAGCAGTTTGGCTATGCGGTCATCCTCTGTCGGTTTTTGAAGCATGGATTCAATAGAAATACCAAATTCACCAAGCGAAGAGGTTATTTTCGCAAGTACACCACTTTCATCGGTTACTTCCAGGCGAAGATAGTATTGTGTCTCTATCTCATCTTTTGAAAGCAGTTTCAAACCACTCTCCAAGCCTTTTTTATACCCAAGCATCGGTCCCTGGTTTCCACGGACGATATCAATGATATCTGCGATCACAGCCGAAGCCGTAGCATCTCCACCGGCACCCGGTCCGTAATACATCGTTTCCCCTACACGGTCGCCCACAACAGTCACGGCATTCATGACACCGTCTACTTTTGCGATCATAGAAGATTCCGGTATCATCGTTGCATGTACACGCAGTTCTATACCTTCATCTACTTTTTTGGCAATACCCAAAAGTTTGATCTCATACCCAAACTCTTTGGCAAAAGCCACATCGGTCTGCGTAATATTTTCAATACCCTCGATCAGAATATCTTCCGGTTTTGCATCGATCCCATAAGCGATACTTGCCAAGATCAGTAGTTTATGGGAAGCATCAAAACCACCCACATCAAAAGTCGGATCTGCTTCTGCATATCCTAACTCCTGTGCTTCTTTAAGTATAGCATCATACTGTGCACCTTCATTGATCATCTTGGTCAACATATAGTTACAGGTACCATTCATGATCCCCTGAATGGAGTCGATATGATTTGCCGAAAGTCCGTTACGAAGTGCCCCTATGATCGGGATACCGCCCGCAGTACTTGCTTCATACATGAGCGGAATATCGCCGGCTATCTCCTGAAGCTCATAACGGTGATATGCCAAGAGTGCTTTGTTCGCTGTGACTACAGCTTTACCATTTTCCAAAGCTTTTTTCACCAAGGCATAAGGCTCTTCAACCCCACCCATGAGTTCCACAACAATGTCGATCTCCGGATCATTGATAACATCCATAGGATCATCAGAAAGTTTGATGGAAACAGCACGGTCTTTAGAGAGGTTTTTCACCACTCCTGACTTTACTAAAATCTTTTTACCTGCTCTGGCTTCAATAATATCTGCATTGTCTTCAAGTATGTTTGCAACACTGGCACCCACAGTACCTACACCCAGTATACCGATCTTAACCATTCTTTTTTTCCTCTTCCAGCTTCTTAAGAAATTTTTTAATATTCTTCGCTGCCTGACGGATACGTTTTTCATTTTCTATAAGCGCAATACGTACATACTGATCACCATGTATTCCAAAACCTAATCCCGGGCTTACTGCAACATCTGCTTCCAAAAGAAGTTGTTTTGCAAATTCCAAAGAACCCATCTCCCTTGCAATTTCAGGGATCTTAGCCCAAATAAACATAGATGCATTCGGTTTTTCCAAAGGCCAGCCTGCATTTGTAAAAGCATCTATCATAACATCACGTCTCTTTTGATACCTTGGGATGATCTGTTCATCAGGGATATACCCATGCTCATCAAGTGCTACAGTCGCTGCAACCTGCACAGGAGTGAACATACCATAATCCAACCAGGACTTAATGCTTTGAAGTGCAGCAATAAGCTTTTTATTACCGACAATGAAACCAACCCTCCATCCAGCCATATTATAGGATTTGGACAGGGTATAAGCCTCTACCGCTACATCTTTTGCTCCCTCGACTGCCATAATAGAAGGCGTTTTATAACCGTCAAAAGTAATATCTGCATAAGCGATATCGGAAATAATATAAAAACGTTTCTCTTTTGCCAAGGCAACCAGTTTGACATAAAAATCCGGTGTGACAGTTGCAGTGGTAGGGTTGTGCGGGAAATTCACGACCAGGAACTTTGCCTGAGGTACATTATTGTCAAGTGATTCTCTCAGGTCATGAAAAAACCTCTCTTCATCCACTGCAAACGTCTTTTCATCAAAGATCAACTGCATTTTTTCCACAGAACCACCTGCCAACACAAATGCCTGGGAATGGATAGGATAGGTCGGATCAGGTACAATAGCCACATCTCCGGGATTGGTGATCGCCTGTACCAGGTGCACATACCCTTCTTTACTTCCCATGGTCGCTACGACTTCTGTATCAGGGTCAAGATCAACATTGTATTTACGTTTATACCAGTTACTCATTGCCAAACGTAATTTATAAATACCCTTACTCGCACTGTATCCATGTGTTTTAGGCTTTTTAGCTGTTTCGCATAGTTTATCAATGATCGGTTTTGGTGTTGATGCATCAGGATTTCCCATAGAAAAATCTATAATATCACATCCATCTCTGCGTAATCTCATTTTTAACTCATTGATCTCTGCAAAAAGATATTTTGGTAAACGGTTTATTTTTTCAAATTGAATTTCATCAAACATTTTTTCTCTCTTCTATACTTAATATGATCTTGTTTCTTCTAATGTATCATTTACTTCATTTTTTGTATCCATACCATTCACGTGTTCAATACTTAACTCGCTAACCTCTTGGGATTCTTCTGAACTGCTTTCCTTCCCTGGTATGATCAACTCACTTAATTTGTCTTCTGAAAAAGGAAGCATTGCATTTAATTTTTCCTTGTCAAAATTGTCAAAAGCATACCAGATCGCATAAATGATAAGGAATAATACAAGGGTCATGAACCATTTTGATTTTCCTTTCCGTTCTTCAGATATTGGCAGACCAAGGGTAACTTTTTCATCTTCGTCATGTGAATTATAATACTCTAATGCCTGCTCTCTAAGTGCTGACAGCTCGGCATGATATTCTCTTTCAATAATAGAGATGAATCCCATAGCTTTCACTCTCTTGAGCTTTTCAAAATCTGCTGCTACAAGCGCATCAATGTTATTTTCTGCAATATTTGTTTTAGTACTGATCGCTTTTACTGTATTCTCTTCAAGTATCTCATTTAACTGCATAACCTATCCTGTGTATTAAAATTGCTGCTGCCGCAGAGACATTCAGTGAATCGAACTGATGTTTCATCTCTATGGAAATCACAGTATCTATCTTTGTTTTTGCTTTTTTGGAAAGCCCTTTTCCTTCGCTACCCATGATCAAAACACGTTTTGTCGAAAAAGTCATCTCCTGCACCGCAGTACCGTTCATATCTGCACCGTAAAAAGAAAATCCTACCTGCTTCAATTCACTGAGTACATCCAGAATATTATGCCTGATCATAAAAGGTATATCCAGCAGTGCTCCGGAACTTGTACGGGTGATCGCAGCCAGATTCAACTGCTTTACACCTGTTGCGATGATCGCATCTGCTCCCAAAGCATAGGCCGATCTTACGATCGCTCCAATATTCCCTACATCGGTCAGTCCGTCAAGTACCACAATAAAATCATTTTTCTTTATTTCAGAAAGTGTACTTTCCTGCAAGTCAGTGACTTCAAGCAGTATCCCCTGGTGATTGCCGCCCTTACTCATGGACTGAGCCCATTTCTCTTCCAGGAATTTGATCTTATCATGGAATGCATGAAAGAGTTTTTGGGGGAGAATGCCTTTTTTGGCAACATAAACAGTGGTAATTGTATCGGGGTACTGCTCTAAAGCATAGAGACAAACCTGTTTTCCATAAATAATCATAAGAGTGATTTTATCCAATTTTTACTTGAAATCTGCGTTTGTGTCCATGAATTCACTGTTGTCACTTCCCAATTAATTCTTGATACCACTCTTTCACGCTCCTGTCACTCAACTGCGCAAGGAGTTTTGCTTTGGGTTTCGGAGGCAGATCAAGATGCAGTACTTCTGTAAAACTCAAACTTTTTTCTGTGCTTTTCTGTGCAGCGATCACCACGACCCACTCACCCCGTATGGTCAGTTCACGGAACTTTTCGTCCAACTCTTTGGCTGTACCCCGGTAATATGTCTGATATTTCTTGGAAATCTCTTTGGCTAAAAAAAGTTCTCGATTTTCATCCACCGAAACAATTTCTTTTAAGAGTTTATCCAGTCTGTGCGGTGCTTCGTAGAGTACGGTATTGTAACCATTACCCATAGCTTCTGCCAACGCTGCTGAACGCTCTTTTCCTTTATGCGGCAAAAAGGCATAGAAAACAAATTTTCCCTCTTCAAACCCTGATGCGGCATATGCCGTCGTCACGGCAGAAGCACCAGGGAGGACATCATAATTGAGTGCCTGCGCCTGACAGTACGCGACCAGAAGCTGACCGGGATCAGAAATTACCGGCATTCCCGCATCACTCACATAGACCACTTCTTCTTCACTCAGTTTTGATGCATACTCTTCCAGGCGTACTGCACCGTTATGTTCATTGAAGGAGACAAAATCCGCCTCAGGATACACCATATCGAAACGCTCTTCAAGCAAACGTAAAAGACGTTTGGTCTGGCGTGTATCTTCACAAAAGAAAAGTGTCGCTTTTTCAAAAAGCTTCATAGCGCGAATGGTAATATCTTGAGGATTTCCAATAGGTGTGGGAATAAATGTGATCATATTATGACCTTAAGGGGTGAAAAATAGGCGTCCAAAAGTCCTGGACACCTGCAGCTCCATAAAAATGGAGGAAAAATTAACCGAGGTTGTATTTTTTCTTAAATTTATCTACTCTACCGGCAGCATCAAGAATTTTTTCTGAACCTGTAAAGAATGGGTGACATTCATTACAGATGTCAATACTCATCTCTGCTTTGTTAGATCTTACTTCAAACTTGTTTCCACAAGCACAACTTACTTTACACTCCATATAGTCTGGGTGAATACCTTTTCTCATTGTCATTTCCTTAAAAGTTTGTTTTTATGACAGGTAACTAACCTGTTCTAGTCATGGACTCTTCCATATTTGCAAGCAAACAGGGTCATTGCAACACTCTTGGTGAGACAATTAATAGCGGTATTTTATCGAAAAATGTTTAAAATATTATGAAAGTTAAAAAAGAACAAGAGAGAAGTCGAACACTAGTAAAGTAAAGGCATACTGAAAAGATCAGCATACCCTGCATACACTATTTTAAACTGCTCACATAAGTTGCGATCGCATCAATATCTTTACGAGAGAGATAAACAGTTGAGTTCACCATTTCTTCACTATACCCATGTGAAATCCGTGCATCATCCTGAGAAGCATCATTTTGATAATTTACAAGTATACTGGCCACTTTTTGTGCGTCCATACCAGCAATTGGTTTCATATTCTTAATAGGTGTTTCGTCTGCTTTTGCACCATGACAAATTGAACATTTTTGCATATAGCGTGTTGCACCATTTACTGTATTTTCCGCACTCTCAGCCGCCATCAAACTCGCACTGGCCAATAATGCTACAAAAATAACTTTTTTCATTCTATAACCTCCGTTTGTTATATTGATATTTTATTGTAAGACATAAAATCTTAATTGTTTCTGAAACCATATGAGTCTGACTAACTCTACTGCAACAGTATTTTTATATCAACATTAGGCAATACAGGAAAAATCTGCTATGCTTTTTAGAAAAAATGGCATAAAAGGAAGCAGAGCTATAAAACACAGCAACATGAATATTCGAAAATTATTAGTACTGATTTTGATACTGTCTGTATTTGTGCATGCCAATGAAGGTCCGGTTGGAGCTAAAGCAGTCGTTTCAAATAAAAACATTCTTAGCGGAAATATTGTAAAACTTCATATCAGAGCAACAGGGAAAATGGCTACATTCTCACCTGTCAAGACAATCGATGGTGTCAAGGTATTGAGTCAAGATGAGAGAATTACCAATATGCATGTCTATAACAATGGTGTGCTACAAAAAGAATGTACCATATTTACATTGACCTTTGCCCCTCAAAAAGATATGACGATACCTTCTTATGAAGTACACATAGATGGAAGAGTCTACCAGACAAAACCCATAAAACTTAAAATGAAAGATTTTACTGCTTCAAACAGGAAGAAAAGCAATATCTTCTCCTTGAAGCTAAAATCTGATAAAAAGTCCGTCTCCTTAGGGGAAGCATTTTTAGCCACGGTAACGCTTTCATTGCAACATAAATTCATCATTGCTAAAAAACTTCAATACCATAGACCAAAATTTGAAGGATTCTTTGTTGAACAGCTGGGCAAAGGGAAAAGTTATGATAAAGGTGATTATCAGATCACCGAATTAAAATATATTTTAACACCTCATTCTGAAGGAAATTTTACGCTGGGACCGGCTTACGCAAAAATTGGCTTGCAGGATGGAAGTAAAAAAGGATTGGCTCATGTGGTCATAGAGAGGAAGATATTCGAGAAAGCTTCTAATACTCTCTCCTTGGAAGTGTTACCTCAAACTGAAAAGAGTGATCTTGTAGGTGCCTTTACTTTAGATATCAAAATAGATACCCAAAAAGTGTCAGCTGGAAAACCTGTGAAACTCAGTATCAAACTGGAAGGAGAAGGGGACCTGACCCATTTTGACTTTCCTGACTATACACTGGATGATGTGACTATCTATAGCGATCCGGCAAAGATAGATATTAAAGTGCTGAATGGCAAGATCCATAGCAGCTATCGCAAGGAGTTTGTTTTTATTGCTGAAGAAAACTTTAGTATCCCTGAGCAAATTTTCAGTATGTATGATCCTAAAAGTGGAGCGTTAAAAGAGTTAAAAATAGACCGTATTGATATCGAGGTAAACCAATCTAACGCAGTCGCTGTAACGACAAAAACTTCCAAGCCTTCTATGACTATGGCAGGCAAAGTGATCAAGCTGAAAGAAAAACTGACAGCTATGTTCATGCAGTGGTGGATGCCGGTGCTTTCATTTATATTGGGTGGCATATTGTTTTACCTATTGCGCTATCTGCTCAAACAGAAACAAAAGTCAGACAGCGAGTCTGAAGCATTAAAAATACTCGTTCCTTACATCAGTAAAGATCCTGAAGTAGAAGAGATGGTACGTAAACTCTATGCCCGCATAAACGGTGATGCATCTATACAGATCGACAAAAAAAAGCTTAAAAAGATGATAGAGGATCTCAGATAATAGACTAGAGTAGTTTTAGACTGGCAACAGCACATATCGCACTCTCACTTTTAAGCACAAGTGACGTATCAAAGCCTATAATATCTTTAAAAGTAAAAAGGGTCTCCTCTTCTTTGCTAAACCCACCCTCACAACCAACAACAATGGTTTCAAATGCCGTGTTTGCTGCAAAATGGCTCTCAGAAAAATTCAGCATCTTGCTTTGAGGATTTTCTTGTAAAAAAGTGTGAAGGTCATCAGCCATTTCAAGCTGCATCATTTCAGATCTGCCAGACTGCTGTGAAGAATTCAAAAGTATCTTTGCCAAACGTTTAAAGTCGGGTTTAAAACTTTTCTGTGAGCGCTTACAATAGATGAAAGTGATCTTTCCAACACCCATTTCATTGAGTGAGGGAAGTACTTTTTCAATATTTTTTGGGTCAATGATACACCAGCCGATATGCAAAGACTGTTTTGCTTTGATCTCCAGTATTTGGCTCTCTTTCAGGTCAAGCATTACAGTGCGTTTATCTATATGACTGATCAGATAGGTATACAGCAAGCCATCTTCCAAATTGCGCAAATGTAAAACATCTTCTGCTTTGTGTCTGCGCACCTTAAAGAGATACCTGTGGTCATCTCCGCTTAATATAAGTTGGGGCTTCCCCGCCTCTTTGTTATAAAGATACAGCATGATTTAGATCGCTAAAATACCTTTCGCTTTAAGTATCATAAGGACGACCATGATCGTCACAAGCAAGATCTGAAGTATGGAGATCTTTATAAAGCCGCCCTGTAATACTTTATGTGTTTCAGGATTTTCCAATTTGGCTATTTTGATCAATTTGTATTTTTTGATCTCGATAAACATCATAGCTGCCCAGATCACAGTCATTAATATCACAGCGAACGAAAAAGGAAGTTCTCCCGCTACCAATGCAATAAGACCTGTAAATGCGATCATTGTAGCGATCCCCTGAAAGACCATTGTGTAGATAAAACTTGCTTTTCTAAACCCTAAAGGTTTCTTTGCAGTCATTTTTGGGATAAACAATCCCGCTACCAAAAAAGCCAAAAAAACTTTAACTAAAATACTGTGTGTTACCAACATTTGTTCTACCATAATTATTCCTTAATGATGTAATTTGAATTAAAAGCGGATTATACCCTATTTAGTTATAATCAAAATAATTTCATATCAAAGGTGGACTATGGCTATTCTCATTACGGAAGCACTGGAGATCATTGATCACAATATCACAGCTGTTTCAGAAGAAGTCATCCCTATTGAACTGGCATTGGGACGTATTCTGGCAGAAGATCATGTTGCCACATTTGATCTCCCCAGATTTGACAATTCCTCCAGAGACGGATTTGCTGTCAAGTGTGCTGATGCCGGAAAAATGGTCATGACGACTCAAGTCATTTATGCCGGAGACAAACCAGAAATGGTACTGCAGGAAAAGTCTGCAATCAGGATCATGACGGGGGCACCCATACCCCAGGGTTGTGAAGCGATCGTTCAATTTGAGGATGTGACAGAACATCACAATAAAGTCACACTGCCTGAAACTATAAAGCCAAATATGTATATCCGTCCTGCGGGTGAAGATATGAAAAAAGGCAGCATCTATCTTCATAAAGGTCTTAAGATCACAGCCTATGGCATTACGTTACTTGTCAGCCAGGGTATTACACATGTAAAAGTCTATCGCAAAATCAAAGTGAGTGTTTTCTCTTCAGGAAATGAACTCCGTTCCCATTATGAGAATATTGAAGGTCATCAGATCTATAACTCCAATACACCAATGTTCCTCTCACGATCACAGTCTCTGGATTGTGAAGTCTCCCATGTACATAATATAGAAGATGCTTTACCCGCACTTGAAAAGGCCATCAAAACCTCCCTGACAGCGGACATTATCATTACTACAGGAGGAATGAATTTTGGAGACAAGGATTTTACACAAGAGGCTTTTGCTAATTGCGGTATGGCACTTTTATTCAACAGGGTCGAGATCAAACCGGGAAGACCCATTGCCTTTGGGAAGATCGGCAATACCGCGATTGTCAACCTTCCCGGAAATCCTTTGGCTGCCATGGTGAATTTTGAAATTTTCATCCGTCCTATCATTCATAAAATGTCGGGGAACAGGCAATATCATCCCGCTACGATCAACACAACATTACAAGAAGATTTTCAGCTTAAAAAAGGTGGATACACCGTGACATTGGGACGTTTTGACGGGAAATCATTTATACCGCTGAAGCAGCAAATGGCAGGTCTGGTCTCGCCTCTGCAGGATGCAGATGCGATGATCATCACGCCACCGGATATTCGAGAGATCAAAAAAGGAGATACTGTAAAAATACTCCCGATCTCATGGGAGTTCTTCAGCCCTGAAAAAGAAGACTTTTACAGTACCTAAAGTCCTGAAATATATTCAGAAACAGATAAAATATCACCTTCGCTTAAGCCAGTGACCTGCCCTTTCATTAAAGTACCCATGCCGGATACATTACGTTTACCTTCTTTATATTCTTCAAGTTTTTTCGCAAGGTCTCCTGCAGACTGTCCGGCGATCAATGCTGATTTTCCTAATGCTTTGGTCTTACCGTCTTTTCCATGACAACCTGAACATTTGGTATACACTACTGCACCATCTGCTCCCTCAGATTCAGACACAACAGCTTTGGACAATTTTTCTTTGGCTGCTTCTGTTGTAGCCACGGCTCTTGCCTTCAGTTCATCCGCTGCTTTTTTTGCCGCTGCCCCAGCTTCATCTGCTGTTTCTTTTGCTGCTTTAGCTAACTCTTCAGCTGCATTTTTTGTTGCTTCTGCTGCGTTAGTTGCTGCTTTTTCAAGATCAGATGTTGTCTCTTTGGCAACCTCGATAGTTTTAGCTGTTGTTTCCGTAGCTGCTTTTTTTGTATCTTCGCCACAGGCAGTGAACAATACTGATGCTGCTAGCAATGAAAGTAGTGTGATTTTTGTCATGGTTATCCTTTTACTGTTTTTTTAATTATACTAGATTTTTTTAGGATTTATAATTAAAGTATGATTTAACAGTTTATTCCAAAGTTCACTGTCGCTCCATTCATTTTTTACCTGTTCTGAAAATACAATATCTTCCAACATGATCTTCCCCATAAGCTCAGAATGTGCATCTTCTTTAAATCCCTGTGCATACCCGGTCTCAGTTTCATGTACAATAATACTGTGGAGTTTAACCTCTTTTTCCCCATTTTGCATCTCAGTACATGCCAATACCCTCTCTACCATCAGGAATATGACCCGTGAAAACTGTTCTGCTGAAGGAGAAACCGGTAATTCCACCCACCGGTTACTGTATTTCTTCATACTTTCAATATATGCTTTGTTATCTTGTAACCAGAGTGTGATCGCATGGTCAAATGAATCTATGAGTTCCTTAATATACAGTTTGGTCAAACCAAAATCATACACCATTTGGCCATTATCAAGATAATTGGACTCAAGCAGTACTTCAACCTTGTAAGAGTGCCCGTGGATATTTTCGGAACACCGTTGTGTAGAGCAGTCACGCACAATATGTGCATTTTCAAATTTAAAAAGTTTTCGTATTAACATACTGCGATTTTAACCAATCTAACTTAAGGGGAGCTCCGACTATATTTTGCATCCTCTTCCGGCAATATCTTCCAAACTTGATTCCCTAAACATTTTTTGTAACAAATGTTTAGGTTCCATCCATTGATCATGCAGAGCACATTTACACATTCCGTTACAAAATCCTATACCAAGAACACACTGTTCATCTTTTATAGAATCATTAAAGATATCCAAAATATCACTTACCATGATCTCAGAAGTTTTCTTTTCAAATTTATATCCGCCTTCTCTTCCCCGTATGGATACCACTAAACCGACTTTCACTAGTTCCGTCATGATCTTGGCCAGAAATTTATAGGGTATATCTAATACTTCAGCCAGTTCTGTAGCATTCATGAGTTCAGAATCTTTTTGATCTGCCATATATGCTAAGATCCTTATGGCATATTGAGAACTGTTACTCAATTGCATACGACTCCTTTAAATTATCTTTTATACGTCATATTATACAAAAATAAATATAATTACTACTTAAAGGTAGAATTAAACTTATCTCGCTAATATTCCAATTACTACTCAATGGTAGAATTTAAAAAGAGGATAATTTTATGACTGAACGTATAACAAAAAGTATGGCAAAAAATATCTATTATGGTGGTGGTACATTTGCCCTTATGATATTTATTGCCCTTACTTTTGATACTGTACATCAAATTCCAAAACGATCAAATCAGCAAAACATGACAGAAAGTGTTGTTGCAGGGAAAAAACTTTGGGAGAAAAATGACTGTGTCGGTTGTCATACTATTGTAGGCGAAGGTGCATACTATGCACCAGAACTTATGAATGTATTTCAAAGAAGAGGAGCTTCAGATGAAACAGCATTTAAAGCCTATATGCAAGGATGGATGGCTGCGCAACCGCTTAGTACACCAAATAGAAGAAAGATGCCACAGTTTCATTTGACTCCGGCAGAAGTTGATAATTTATCAGACTTTCTAATTTGGACATCAAAAATAAATGCCAATGAATGGCCACCAACAATTGAAGGGTAGGACGAAGATATGAAATATACTTCACAAGCGGTCGCAAAACCGTATTTTATTTTTGCGTTGATTCTTCTCGCGGGAGAAATTCTTTTTGGTTTACTTATGGGTATTCAATATATCTGGGGAGATTTTTTATTTCCGTTGATTCCATTTAATGTATTGAGAATGGTTCATACGAACTTACTCATAGTGTTGTTGTTATTCGGTTTTATGGGTGCAACTTATTTTTTGGTACCGGAAGAGACAGAAACAGAACTTTGGAGT
>JAMONL010000101.1 GCA_027065815.1 Sulfurovum sp. | reverse complement strand
ATATAGTAATATTTGTTCTCTTCCCCGGCCAAATGAGGATAAGACTCAGCTATGGCATAATCAGCCAGCGCTTCCAACTCTTTGTACTTCTTTTTATGTGCAAAGTACTCAAAGGTACCAAAGCGTACCCAGGAAGGGGAAACACGCAGGACAATAGCACCCTTCTCCCACTCCTGTCTGAAAACAGAATGTTTGGAACCAAGCAAAGCCAACGCTCTGGTCGTCTCAATACCCAAACCGTACATCGCTTCAGACATCAGGTATTCACGTATGGAAGATCGTAAGACAGCTCGTCCGTCACCCGAACGTGAATACTTCGTCTGCCCTGCCCCTTTAAGCTGCAGGTGATATCCATTGAGAGTACCGATGTTAATGGCTCTCCCGTCACCCAAACGCTCCACAAAAAAACCGAACTGATGTCCGGCATAACACATGGCAAAGGTATCAGAACCTTCTAGTGCATAGGCACCGTTAACAAAGTCTACAAAAACATCTGTTTTCAGCTCCTCTTTGTCCAAACCGATCATTTCTGCCACTTTTTCGTTGGCATGAATAAGGAAGGGGTCGGAAAGCGGTGCAGGTTTCACACGGTCATGACACTCAGCAGGCAGGTCAAGGTAAGGATTGGTCAGTTTTATTTCATTTAGTTTCATCTGTTTATCCTAACATTGATAACTTAAATTATCTGTAGGGTGCGTTGGCCAACGCACCACATATGGTAATATATCCACAATCATACTTTCGCCGAAAGGCTTTATTCCACTTTTTGGCGAGATTCTTATTGTTTGCAAACTTTATTTTACGGTGCGTTGGCAAACGCACCCTACAATTAATTGATTTCGCAGTATAATACTCTCAATAATTTCTGATAAGGACACAAGTATGGGTAGAGCGTTTGAATACCGTAAAGCAGCAAAAATGAAGAGATGGGGAACCATGTCACGAGTTTTCCCTAAACTGGGTAAGATCATCACCATGGCAGCCAAAGAAGGCGGCATGGATCCAGATATGAACCCTAAACTCCGTACTGCCATACTCAATGCCAAAGCACAAAACATGCCTAAAGACAACATCGATGCAGCTATCAAAAGAGCAGCAGCAAAAGATCTTGCAGACATTAAAGAGCTGACCTATGATGTCAAAGCCCATCATGGTGTACAGATGATCATCGAGTGTGCCACAGACAACAACACCAGAACCGTAGCCAATGTTAAAGCCATTCTTACAAGAAACGGCGGAGAGATGCTGACTTCAGGCTCTTTGAACTTCATGTTCACTAGAAAATGTGTGTTCGTTTTCAATAAAACAGATGATATGGATCTCGAAGAGTTAGAGTTGGAACTCATCGATTTTGGTCTTGAAGAGATCGAAGAAGATGTAGAGCCTCATGAAGATGGTGAAGATATTAACATTGTAAGAGTTTATGGAGAATATACTGCATTTGGAGAGTTATCAAAAGCTTTGGAAGATATGCACATTGAAGTAAAAAAAGCAACACTTGAATACATTGCCAACACTCCAGTAGAACTCGATGAGAAACAAATGGAAGAGTTAGATACCCTCATCGACAAATTGGAAGAAGATGAAGATGTGCAAACGGTGTTTACTAATATTAATTAAGTCTTTCCCTTAGTACGTAAGGCAGTATCCCTCCGTTTAAATAGTATTTTAAATCGACAGGGGTATCGAGCCTTACATTGACTTCAAAACGTAGTGTGCTACCATCCTCTTTTATAACATTAACGGTTAATACACCTCCCGCTTTTACCTCAGCCAGTCCTTCTATACTAAAATTTTCTGAACCATCAAGTCCTAACGTCTCTGCTGATTCACCTTCTTTAAACTCTAATGGTAAAACCCCCATACCAACAAGGTTATTTCTATGTATACGTTCATAGGATGTTGCGATGACTGCTTTTACCCCTAGAAGTTGTGTCCCCTTGGCTGCCCAGTCACGAGAAGACCCCATACCATAGTCATCTCCAGAGAGTACCACCAACGGTATATGCTCAGATTTGTAATGCATGGCAGCATCATAGATAAACATCTCTTCTTTTAGAGGAAAGTGTAAAGTATAGCCACCCTCTTTAGGCGCAACCAGTTTGTTTTTAATACGTTCATTGGCAAAGGTACCTCGCATCATAACTTCATGGTTACCTCTACGTGAACCGTAAGAATTGAAAGCATCGGGATCAACATTATGCGCAAGTAAATACTGTCCCGCTGGATATTTTTCAGCTATTTTCCCTGCAGGGGAGATATGATCTGTCGTCACAGAGTCACCTAAAAGTAGTAGCATATTTGCCTCTTTAATGTCTTCTATTGTAGTTACATCTTTTCTAAAGTATTCAAAGTAAGGTGGCAAACGTAAGTAGGTAGAGTCTTTCTTCCAATGAAATATAGTATCATCAGGTATCTCTAACATCTTCCAACGTGCCTCACCCTCTAAGATATCTGCATATTTCTCTTCAAACATACGTGGTTTTAAAACAGAAGCGATGATAGCATCTATCTCTTCTTGTAAAGGCCATATATCTTTAAGATAGACTGCTTCTCCGTCACTTCCTATACCTAATGCCTCTTCTTCAAAATCTATCCACATTTTTCCAGCCAAAGCATAGGCCAATACCAAAGGAGGTGAAGCAAGAAAAT
>JAMONL010000100.1 GCA_027065815.1 Sulfurovum sp. | reverse complement strand
CCCCACACGTCCTAGGAACTGCCGTGCATAAGAAGAAAGTGACTCTATATAACGTCTCTGCCCCTCTGCATAAAGTGTTGAAAATGCAAGAGTAGATTTACCCGAACCTGAAATACCGGTGATCACTACCAGTTTATTTTTAGGAATAGATATATCAATATTTTTTAAATTATTCTCTTTTGCCCCATAAACGTGTATCATATCTTGTTTTTTTGCCATATTTTTGCTCTTTTACCTTGCTAAAAAATTAATTTGAAATTATAGCATAATTACTGCGTATAGAAAGGAACAATGTATCTTTTTAGTTTAGAGGATTTCTTATTCCATAGCTAAAGGAGAAGTTAAAGTCCTGTTATCTTACAAGAACCACATCTTCTTTATTAACATACCTGTTGCAAAGATATACAGTAGTACAAGTGCCATTTTGTGATGTGTATCTTTTACATGTTCTTTCATCCAGATACCCAAAGTAACTCCGACTAAAGAGGCAATGGCAACAACCAGTCCATTTTGGAAATCAATGGTTCCTATGGTCAGGCGACTGATCATACCGGCAATAGAAGAGAAAACCACAAAAAAGAGTCCTGCTGAAACTGCTTTTTTAATAGGGTAATGCAAGATGCCTACCAAGATCGGTGTCAGGATGATCGACCCGCCAACACCCAAGGTGATGGAGAAAATACCGATCACAAACCCAATACCCAAAAGTACTGCTTTATTGAGTGTTTTTGTCTCAGTATCTGCTGTATGGTTTTTAGAGAAAAAGAGTCTGAACATAGCAAAAAGAAGTAAACCCAAAAATAGAAACTGTAGTACATTGTCGGAGACCAGATGGGTCACCTTTCCACCAATAAAACCGCCAATAAAACCGCCAATACCGACAAAGATCCCCTCACCAATGATGAGGGTACCTTTTTTATGGTTCAAGTAAGATCCAAAGACGGAAGAGAAAACCATTTGGATAATGGAGATACCGATCGCATCTTTAATTTCAAATCCAATGGCCAATAATACCGGTACGAGGATCATCCCTCCACCAATACCAAAAAAACCTGCCATGGCACCAATAAAGATACCAACCAGTGAAAGTTCTATGAACATAAACAGTACTCCAAAACGATAAACAACCTATTCAGTCAATTCAGCAAGTATGCCGGACATCATGTCTTGTGTTTTTTTAACTTCAGCAATGACTGCTTTGTCAGTAATACCAAGATCATCGATCCAATTGTCAATAGACGGATAGCTGATATGCACGGTATCGTCACCTTTCTTTTTATAGATAGCCAATGAAAAAGGTGCATAAGAACCGGCATCTGGATGGTTTTTAGAGACAGGGAAGATCACATTAAATCGAATGATCGAATAGGTATCGTAAAAATCATAGTCTCCATTCTTTTTAAAAACATTTTCTTGAAGTTTATACAGTTTTGGTACCAGGAAACCTACCGGACCGATCTCCCCTGCAAACTCCTCTTCAAACGACTCTTTTGCTTCAATGATTGTCATACCGTCTTCAAGTTCAAATTCTGTTGTAAAATCTGTTGTAAGTTTCTTATCTGATTCTTTTGTACTTTTACCTTTTGGCAAATACTTACCGTTCGGCAATGCTTTATGAAGTGCCGCATCCAGTAATTTTGCATACGCGATCAAGTCTGGATCCGTTGCAGGAATTTTAGTAATTCTTGCCATACCTTCTAAAGAGAGCGTAGAAACATTGATCGTATTTTTCGCATCATCAGAATAGATAGACATAGACAATGGTGTGATCAATCCGATAGTTGGATATTTTTTAGCCAATTTTGTCACCAACTCATTGTTACGGAAGATTGCCAGATTGTAAGACTTGTGATATACTTTTTTATATCTTTTTTCAAAGATCGAATTCATATTGTTATTGACATCAACCTGCATCCCACTTTCATTAAACGCTTTCTCTACACTTTTGGCAGTGATCTTACCGTTTACATTATCGACAGAGAATATTTGATTGTTCGCTGTACTTGCGAAGCTCTGTCCCATACCTATGACTAAAAACAGTCCCATAAAAACCATTGAAAACTTTTTCATTGTTATCCTTAATATTTAAATTGTCTATATTTTACAGCAAGAAACTTATTGTTTGTATAGGTTATTAAATATACATAAACTGTGACAGGAAGATAATAGTAAGTACAAAGGCAAAAGGCAGTACATGGCTTTTAAAGACAAAAGGCTGGATCTTGAAATAGACCTGCAGTCCGCCTCTCAAGCCAAGCCAGATACCAAGGAAGGCTTTGAGTCCCAGGAGCATTTGAAAACGGCTCAAGCCGTCCGGACCTATGGGACCATAGACTTGTGTGATCAGATAAAGTCCTGTTACAACCGCCACAATGAGAGATGGCGGTACCACTTTACGCACATACTTCATAAATGATTCACGGATCTCTTTATGCTCTTCTTCAGAGTATGATCTTTTGATCTTTGTTAAAAAAAGGTTGTCTGTAATAAGAAAACCTCCATATATAAATGCGGCAAAAACGTGGATGGTTTTTATCAATACAAAAAACATAGTGACCTCGTAATGTTAAATTTTAGGGGATTATAGTATAAATTCTGAAAATAGCTTTGATATATGTCAAAGTTTTCCAATAAACTCTTGAGAAAAGAATGCTTCTATCACTTCTCTCATCTCAACCACATCTGTCATTCTGTTGATCTGATCTCTGAATGCCGAAGCACCCTGGTAGCCTGCTTTGGAATAAGAATGCAGATTTTTTCTAAATAAAATAGCACCGTACTGCTCATAATAAGAGATCATCTGATCATAGTGTTCCAGCACCACTTCTTTAATGAGCTCAGGGCTGACTTCATCGATCCCTTCTTTGATCTGCTTGAAGATCCACGGATTACCTACAGCAGCACGCCCTATCATGATCCCGTCAGCGCCGGTATACTCCAAAACCCATTTGGCTTTCTGTGGAGAATCAATATCGCCATTCACGATCACCGGGATACTCACTGCCTCTTTGATCTCACGAAGTGCGTCATAGTCTACTGCTGCTTTATATCGTCCTGCTCTGGTCCTTCCGTGCACTGCTATAAAATCTGCACCATTATCTTCACAGAGTTTAGCCTGTTCAATATGATTTTTTTCATTGAACCCCAAACGCATCTTTACAGAAGTATACTCTTTGGTAGAATGTTTTTTAATGGTGCGGATCGTTTCAGCCATTTTAGGCAGATCCGTCAGCAAAGAAGAACCTTGAAGGTTATTGACCACTTTGGGTGCAGGACAGCCGCAATTCAGATCAATACAGCTCACCCCTTCTTCTTCATTAATGATCTCTACCGCTCTTTGTATCACAGACTGGTCTGAACCGGCTATCTGAATAGAGTATGGATCTTCAGAAGGTGCTTTTTCCAACATTTTAAAGGTTTTCTTAGAGTTGTGTATCAGTGCATTGGAAGAGATCATTTCAGAAACGGTCAGATCGACTCCGAACTTCTTGACAACAGAACGGAAGGGAAGGTCTGTAAAGCCCGCAAGAGGGGCTAATACATAAAGAGGGGTTGAAAAATCTATTTTTGCCATTGTAAATGAAATTACAGACAGACAGTATCTATATCGATCAGGTCGTCAATCTTAAAGTTTTTATTGGCTTTTTTAAGCTCATAGAGTGCTCTGGCTCTAATAAATTCACGCTCGTCATGCTCCTCAAGATAAGCACCCACTTCATCCAAAAGTTCATATTCAAATAAAAGATACAAATAAGCATGCTGTGCTTTAGGGTTCTCATTCTGATATTTTTTGAACAATGAAAGGTTTTCATCCGGAGAGAAAAGTCTTCTGGTAATGTTGGCGATCTTTATGTAATCATTACACGAGAGTTTCAGTGCAGCCACAAAATCATCCAGGATCTCACTGGTAAGCTCAACCTCTTCTGCATTGCTTGCACGTTCAAGCATCACAAAGAAATTTTTAGTATCAAATGTCTTTGCATATTTGCGCGCTTTAAAGAATGTCTCTTTCTGTGCGAACATTTCCAAAGCTTTCTGACGTACCGGGTCAGAGAAGGATGCAGAAGACTTCATCACATCTTCAACAAACTTTTCATCACTTGTCAAATGGTTTAATCTGTTTTGAATAAGTAACGGATTCCCTTCACTAAAAACTTTTGACATCTTGTTCTCTTTGAGATCAATATATTCTCCATTTTTAATTTTGGTAATGAGATGGAATACTTTCAGCAGTCTAGGGCTTAAACCTTCAACATTGTCCAATACTTCAATATTTGCTTTACTTAACAAAGAGGCAGAAGATGCGATATCGGATATTGCATATTTTTGCTCTTTTGGCTCTTTGATCATTGACCAATACATTGCATCATCCAGCGTTGCTGCATCTCTATGCCATTTTTTGAGTTTAAAATACCCTTTAAGGCTGTAATAAATCATATGGATCACAGTAAATATAAGTAAAAGCACCATAGGCAATACGACCCAGACAGCGACAGGAAAATTAAAATTGATTCCCATCACTTCCACAATATAATTGTTTGGATTCATTGTATAGGTAAAAGCACCTACTATGGCAGTAAGTGTAAGTGCAGCAAAGATGTATAGACCCAGTCTCATGTTCTATCCTTTATTGTTGTTCTTTTTCGGTAATCTCCCGGCATGCTATACAGAAACGTGCGAAATTCTTTACTTCCAGTCTTGGCAGTCCTATAGGCTCTTCACACATTTCACAGATACCATAAGTTCCTAACTTTATTTTATCTAAAGCAAGTTCAATTTCGTTTAATTCTTTACGCTGTTGTACCAAAATCGCACTATCTACCATCGTTTTTGCAGATGTTGCAGCATAATCTCCTTCATCATTCAACTCCAGATCTCTCATTCCGTCTAACTCGAGTGCCGTACCAGTAAGATTTTTTTCAATCTGTACTTTTCTTGCTGTTAACTTCTTGCTGAACTCTTCTAATTGTACTTTTGTAAGCATTCTGATTCTTCCTATTTATGATATGGATGATTATTGTTAATTGTAAGCCCCCTGAATATCTGCTCCAGCAAAACAACTTTCACCAGTTTATGTGAAAGCGTTATTTTACCAAATGATATGGCTATATTACATTTACTTAAAAAATCGCTCTCAAAGCCGTATGCACCGCCAATAAAGAAGTTTACGGTTACGCTATCCTTAAGCAGATTTGCGAAATCGTGACTGTCAACCTCTTTTGACGAAGGATCAAGTGCGATATTTACGCCGGAACTCAAATATTTTTCCAATGCTTTCGTGTAGGATTTTTGTGCCGCTTTCGGAGAAATATCATGGGCTTTGGCAATTTCTTTGTCAAAAAGTTCTATCACTTCCACTTTTGCAAAAGGTTTGGCTATTTTAATATAATGTTCGATCAAACCTGAATAAAGTTTGTCTTTCCCTCTTTTATCGATAATGATCACATTGACTTTCATACTTACTCCACAAATAAATGCTAGAATTATAGCAAATTAAAAGAGGTGTACGGATGCATAGTGACCTACAGTTAAAATTCATACGTTTTTACTTTGCCATTGTCTCATCTCTATTTCCAGCCTTAGCCATCTACTCTGCCCATAAGCTCTTTCACTACCCGATAAACAGCAAACGCAAGAACCGTCATGAACGCAGACTTCCCAAGTCCGAACACTTTGACATTCCTCTCTATAAAGGTATCACCCTTCAAGGGTATCGATGGGGTAAGGACTCAGACCCCAAAATACTCCTGGTACACGGGTGGTCAACCACATCCCGTTCTATGAGCCATTTCACAGAAGCACTGCTGAAAGCGAACTATCAGGTACTCTCTTATGATGCCCTTCGGCATGGAAACTCCAGAGGTGCCTTTTCTGACCTTTCCTCTTGGGCCGATTCAGTACAGGCAGCATTAAGAGCTATTGGACCGGTAGAGTGCATCATTGCACACTCTTTTGGCGGTGCCGCTGTAACAGTGGCTTCCAAACTGGGCTTAAAAACTGAAAAACTTGTACTCATTGCACCCATCCATAACATTTCAGCTGTAGCCGACAATTTTGCGAAACATTTAAACATACCTCTGAGTATTGTAGAACAGATGCGTGCTTATACATGGAGTCATAACAAAGCACATTTTGAAAAATACGGCAAAGACTGGAAAGATATTCTAAATTCCAGTTTCCATGTACCTACCCTCATCTATCATGATACCGAAGATAAAGAGATCCCTATTATGCACTCCGAAATACTCTGTCAAAAATGGCCATGGGCAGAACTGCGTCCTACCCATGGGCTGGGACACCGAACGATCTTAGATGATGATAACGTTGTTGAAGGCGTTCTGGCATTTATACAAAAGCGAAAGAATAAAATGGAATAAAAGATTTACCTTGCATCATTAATATATCTTTCAATAAAGTGATAGACCGCTTCAAAAACCTCATCATGTTTTTCATCTGCCAATATACTGTGTTTATCACGAGAAAGTATCATAAGCTGTTTATCCTGGGCAGAGACAGAGTCATAAATCAGTTTTGCACTCTCACGTTTGACGGTAGGATCATTATCTCCCTGAATGATCAAAATAGGATCAACGATCTTTGGAAGAAGTTTTAAGCTTTGGGACATCACTCTCTCCATTTGAGAGACTGATGCCAAGGGATGTTTGTGGTAGTTGACGGCAGGCTGTTCCGTATGGGAATTATCTATCCACTCTAAAATACCTTTGGCTTTTAAATGTGAGATCATTTCATTAAAAAAGTGCAGGGTCGGTACCACGTAAGAGACACGAAGATCATGCAGTTTAAGTGCAGAGTTGATCACGATAACACCATCCACCTTATATTGGGCGGCATGGATAAGTGCCAAAAGTCCTCCGGTTGAAAAACCACCGATGAAAACCTTGTTATTGACCTGTCGCATAGCTGTGAAAGCCCTTTGGAAATCAGTCTCCCAATCCTCGGCAGAAACAGTTACAAGAGCATTGGGATCAGAACCGTGTCCCCGTAACCGTGGTACATAGACATTAATACCTCTCTCAAAAAGATAACTTGCGAGGGTTTGTATCTCTCTGGGTGCGGCCATATATCCATGTGAAAAGACCAGACCGGTATTAAACTCAGGATTATTGAGAATGATCGGAGCACCCACATCCTCTTTAGCAGGTTTACGCCCCACATGTTCTTCAAATTCTTTTTCAAAATTCTCCCAGGATTTTTTTCGTAAATGTTCAAAATTATTTTCTCTCAGTTCTTGTTCCGAATACTGACTGTTCTCCTCTGCCATTTCCACAATAGATCTCTGCCACCTGATCTCATTTAAAATAACCTGCAGTGTATTCTTCACTCTCACTTTATGAAAAGGATACTCTTTTTCCAACAAAGACCTGTCAAACAGATATTCACCATCACTGTCTTCATAAAGTATTTTCTGTGTCGTTGCCATTTCAATTACTGACCTGAATGGTACATAGTGCTCATCCAGTATCATTTTGAACAGTTCTTCCTGTAATTCAGGATGTAAATTAATACCTTCAAATTTTCTCAAAGTACGGGCATTTTTGTAAATCAGTGTCTTAAGGTAGGAGGGGCAGACTTTCACCGTAGGCATTGTCAGCAGACTCAAAATAAAAATATGGTCAAAATTGATCTGTATCCGGGAATAAACATTTTGCATGACATCTCTGGTCAAAATCTTTCGCTTTTGCTCCAAGGCTGCATTTAACTTCTCTTTGTTATAAAGTATTTTTTCATCATGCATAAATTCACTCAAGTAGCTGTCAAGCGTGATCGCTTTGCCAAAATGTAGATCCATCTGGGCATCCATCAAAAGATTGATCTCAATTTCAAGTTCTTCAAACAGTCTTGTATTTCTCAAATTAAAGAGCTTATCCAGGAGAAATAAAAGCCGATTTTCTCCGGGTCGGACAGGATAATAGGTAATCGACACCGGTACGATCTTCAGTTCTAAATCTGTATTGATGAAGGAAGCATCTACGCCCATAGAAGAACAAAAGTGATGATGTACATCTTTTCTGTTATATTTTGCTCTATACTGTGCCAGTCTTGCTTTAAGTGCCATGACCGCAGCTCCCGTATGTATGGGACCTTCCCTCAATGGCGAATGGGTACAAAATTCACCATTGTCAAAAGTGATACGCTTGTTTTTGACCATATACCCCTCCGGGTAGATGATCCAGTCAAATCTTCCTTTTAACAGATCTTCTATAATGATACAGTCTCTCGCTTTGTTTTTATTGGAGATGGTACCTGCCCAGCGCATAAACTTGCCCAGAACACCTACAAATACAGAATCATCCGCCAAAGAACGCGTCGTCCTGCCATACTTTTCATACAACATATAAGGCACTACAAAAGTTTCAAAACGCGTAAAGTGGTTGGCAACAAAGAGCACAGGAGAATCAGGTATCGGCTCACCGGAAATACTGATATTCGCACCCGAAAGTTTTCGTATGGTACCAATAAGCATTGACGAAAGACCAAAAGCCAAAGACATCATTCAGCCTTTTGATTTTTTCTCATATAGTCATCATGTTCAAAAGCATCCACTGTAATGATCTCATGCTGCAAGGCTCTTGCTTCCTGCAGTTGCTTCTTTTCACCTTCGGTCAAACGCTCGCCTTTTTTTTCATTCACAAGCAATACCTTGATCCCCTGCATCGCTTCTGTGGCTTCTTTCAACTGTGTGACACGTTTGCCTTTGTAAATATTGGCACAGACACGTTCTCTCACACTTTCATTTTCACTCATCAAAGTGGCGATCTTATGCAAATCTCTGTCTTTAATGGTTTTTCCCATCGGATTGATCCTTGAACAATATGCCAATACCCTGAACGGCAAGCCCAAAGCTCCGGGCACCAGATTTTCAAAGATGCCTCTAAAGGCAAGATCTATTTTTTCAAATCCCTCTTCGACGGCCACTTCCAAAAGTACTTCATCTGATTCCTGTCTGCCCTCTTCTTCAAAACGTTTCAGGGCAGCGGTAATAAAATACATTTGTGCCAAAATATCTCCAAAACGTCCGGACACTGACTCTCGACGTTTCAGTGTCGCACCCATCATTCCCAAAGCAATATCGGAAAAGAAAGCAAATTTTGCAGAGGCCCAGGCAAGTTTCTGCTCAAGTCTTCCGGCTTTCCCCCGGCTCTCTGCCGGATGCAGATACCCTCTGCTTAAACCAAGGACTATGGTTCTGACCTTATTTTGTACCACATGACCGATATGTGCAAACAACAAAGTATCAAACGCTTTAACATCCCCTGCTTCCAAAGCTTCTATCTGTGCATAAGCGTAAGGATGACAGCGTATCATCCCCTGCCCGAACATAATGAGCGTACGCGTCATAATATTGGCACCCTCCACCGTAATGGCGATCGGCGCACCAAAATAGGCATGAGCCAATAAGTTACGGGGGCCACGGGATATAGCAGCCCCACCCTGAATATCCATAGCATCCATTACATTTTTTCTGAACATTTCTGTACTCTGGTATTTCATAATGGCATTGGCTACTGCCGGCTTTTCACCTTTATTTATGGCACCCAGAGTAAATGTTTTGGCTGCATCCAATATATAGGTACTGGCACCCAGCCGTCCCAACACTTCTGCGATCCCTTCGAACTTTCCTATACTCAGCCCAAACTGGTAACGTACCACCGCATAGGTCGAAGCCACATATGTAGCCAGTTTTGAACCGCCCGTAGAGGTAGAAGGAAGAGAGATACCACGGCCTACTGCCAGTGATTCCATAAGCATTTGCCAGCCTTTTCCCAGGCCCTCATTTCCACCTATCACATCATTGATATCTATGATGACATCTTTACCCATAAGAGGTGCATTGACAAAAGGAACATTCAGAGGGTCATGTCGTTGTGTCTGATCAACCCCTGTGCTTTTGGCATCTACCAGAGCACAGGTGATCCCCCAATCTTTCTTCTCACCCAAAATACCCTCAGGGTCCTTCAACACAAAAGCCAGACCGATCACCGTAGCAATGGAAGAAAGTGTAATGTAACGCTTCTCAAAATTAAGCCTGATCTTCGTCTCACCCTTTTCATCTTTAAACAGCACACCTTCCGACTGAATAGAACCTGCATCAGAACCTGCTTCCGGTTCTGTCAGTGCAAAACAGGGGATGTCACGGCCATCAGCCAGTCTTGGCAGATAACGTTTTTTCTGCGCATCCAATCCATAATGCAGCAATAACTCAGCAGGTCCCAGTGAATTTGGCACCATGACCGTAATGGCAAGCACCTGAGAATGTGAAGCCAGTTTTTCAATGACACAGGAGTGTGCATAAGCAGAAAAGCCCAATCCTCCATGCTCTTTGGGAATGATCATCCCTAAAAACTTCTTCTCTTTGAGATACTTCCACACTTTTTCAGGCAGATCTCTCGACTCAAAAACTTCCCAGTCAGAGGTCATCGCACACACTTCATTGACTTCATTGTCAATAAAATCCTGCTCTTCATCCGTTAATTTTGGATAAGGATTGGCAAAGATCTTCTTAAAATTTGGCTTCCCGGAAAAAAGTTCCCCTTCCACCCATACATCTCCTGCCCGCAAAGCCGTTTTTTCCGTCTCTGAGATCTTCGGTAAGAGACCCTTTTTTTCTATGAAGTTGAAAAGGTTTTGGGTAATGAGTTTAACACGTAGATCTTTGACAAGAAGCACCAGAGCCAAAGCTATAGATGGTAGCCACCATAGTAAGGAAGCATCATATCCCAGTAAGAACAGAGCCAAAACAGTAAACCATGCCCATAAGGGTGCCGCAAAGTAACCTAAAAGTATGGAAACAAGTATGAGAGAGAGTAAAAGTGCCATGAGAAACCTCCTGGATTTAGTAATACTTTATAGTATCGTGAATGGTGTGGATTGGGTGTGGAGTATAATAAAATAATGCTATCATCATTAAAAAGGAAAAAAACAAAGTGAATATTAAACCGGATTGTGTGGCTTGTTTATTGAACCAGTCTCTCAAAGTCTCCAAATTGCTGGATTTGGATGATGTTACCAGTAAACAGATACTCGATAATACTGCACAGGTACTCATCGATCATGATATGAGCTATACACCGCCACAGATCGCCAAGGCGATCTACCAGAATATTTCAGATATCAGCGGGGAAGATGATCCTGTTGCTTTGGCGAAAGAACGTGCGACAACAGAAGCCTTAACGGTTGATACTTCCTTTATACACAGTATTCATGATGCACTGAAGCTTTCTGTTATAGGGAATGTGATCGATTTCGGTGCCCAGCAGCAATTCGATCTGAATGAAACGATCCAAAGCCATTTTCATCAGAATTTCGGCATTGATGACTATGCTGCATTTGAGTATGAATTGAAAAAAGCAAAAGAGCTGGTGATCATTGGTGACAATGTCGGAGAGCATATCTTTGACAAAGTACTCATTGAGCATATCAAGAAGGTCTATGACATAAAAGTCTATTACTTTGTCAGAGGGAAACCCATCATTAACGATGTCACCGTCAAAGAAGCACAGGTACTCAATAGTTGCGCACAGATCATAGACACAGGGGTCGCCACTCCCGGATATGATCTTGCAGAGGCAAATACAGAATCAAAAGCCATTTTTAATCGTGCAGACATCGTACTTGCCAAAGGTATGGGGAACTTCGAAAGTCTGTACCAGGCAACTGAGAGGTCTGTCTATTTTCTTTTTATTGTAAAGTGCTCTGTTGTAGGTCAGGCCATAGGGAGAGAAGTAAAAGAACTGATATTTAAAAAGGGATGAAATGCATACTGTTGACATTAGTAATATTGCGGAAGAGAACCATGATTATGCCATCCATCTTGCCGGCTCTCAAAATGTACTAAGCTACCAGCATAATTTTTTTGTCTTAAATGATATACATGAACGGGAACCTTTTGAGTCAGTGGATTTCTGGCGTGATGTTTCACTTGCAGCAGAAATTCTACTTAAGGCTTCTCTGCTGAAACACCATGTTCCTTTTTTCAAAAAAAGAGCACATGCTGAATATGGAGAAAAAGTCACCGCATCCACCAATATATGGCTCAATGAAACACTTAAGACATTAGAGATCGATTATATAGCCCAGATCAATACCGGCACCATAAGTACGTCTCTTAAAAGCGCTGAAAAAGAACTCTTCCCAAAGATCTCACTGAATACCCAAAAAGGGAAACTTATCTCAGAAATGATCTATATCATTATCCGTACACGGCGTAACAGGAACAGTCATTTTTTCTTTCCAAACCAGGGAAGCCTTGATCTGTCAGAGATAGAAATGCTTTATCTTCCGTTATTAAATATGCTTGAAGAACTTTATCATATGTCGGTATAAAAAATTTTACCCTTTTCAGTCA
>JAMONL010000099.1 GCA_027065815.1 Sulfurovum sp. | reverse complement strand
AATCAACTTTTTATTATCATCATTCAGTATTTATTGCTTGACAATAGCTCTGTCTGTTCCTTTGATCCCCTCTTGACGGTGTTGTGAGGGCACAACACCCTACTTTCTTGCATCCGTAGGGTGTTGTCCCCTGACAACACCAATGATCTGTCACATACATTTTATTCAAATTAACAAATTATCAATCACACTTTTACTTTCCGTTAACTCTCATCCCTTATAATATACTCATAAAAGGTAACCATTTCAAGAGATTTTGTTTTACTCCTTGTCCAAATTTGTAAACTTCCTTGTTTTATCTCTTGATCTCTCCCTTCCTTGGTTATCTTTTTTAGAAGAGCCCTCCCTTTCATTTCTCCCCGATTTGATTCTTCCCTTGTTTAGGGCTCTTCGGTAAATTTCTAAAATATATTGACAAAATAAGAGTTTTAGTGTATAAACTGCTATAAAGTATAGTGAAGGCTCAAGTTTTACTGGCTTTCTGTTATAATTAAAATAATATAAGACATCAGAATGATGTCATTGTAAGGATGAAAATTGATACCGTTCACAGATGAAGAATTAGAACCGGCCGTCAAAGATGTGATAGAGAAGGTACGACCTTCCATAAAACTTGACGGTGGTGATATTGAGTTAATAGCGATTAAAGACGGCGTGGTCTATGTACAGCTGCAAGGTGCATGTGTAGGCTGCGGTTCTGCGGGTACTACTATTAAATTTGGTGTTGAACGACAGATACAAACACTGATACACCCAGAAATAAAAGTAATGTCCGTCCCTCATGGATGGGAAGATAAATTGGATCAATTAGGTTAATATGAGTAAAATTAGTCAAGATTTATTATTGCAAAGAGCAGAAGGTGAATTCTTAAAAGGTGATTTCCTCAATGCCTTAAGATCCTATGGATTGATCTTGAAAGATTATCCTACTTTGGACGAAGCAAAAATAGGTGTATATTTGAGTGATCTTGGAATTGAAAGTGAAGAGGAAGCACAGGCTTTGTTTGATTATTATCAGGTCATTAAAAGTGAAAAAGAAAATGCAGTGGATATTATTGACGGACTTATAGATTCTTTAGATACTTCCAAACAGTATATACAGAATCTTTTACTTGATCCGCTGGAAGAGCAGGTTGAATATGGTGATGGGATCCGATATGCAGATTTTTTAGCACTGGTTAAGAGCAGAGGCAGTTTCAGAGAAGCTTTTGAAGACATTATGTTCTCTACTAAAGTGGTTATTACAGAAAAAGATGAATTTATAGATTTTGTTACACAGCTTGCAAAAGAAGGTTTTGATGAGATGGCACTGAATTATCTTGATGCAACAACCAGTCTTTTTGGCGATGACCAGGATGTTCTGGCACTGTATAATGTTGTGAAAGGTGCACAAAAGTGAAGTTAGACTTTAATAAAAAGGGGTATGCATTCATTACAGATGATACCTCTATGCTTGAGAATGATACATTATTTATCAAAACCTCCCAAAATACTCCCTATTATGAAAAATTGGCAAAAAAACCGCCAACGATAGATGCCAAAGAACTTATTGCTCTTTGGGGATTGAATAAGATCAAAGTAGTGGGTGTGACCGGAACCAATGGTAAAACAACTGTAACGGCGGCTATTTACTCTTTTCTTCTGGATCTTGAAGAGAAGCCAGCCTTGCAAGGAACAAGAGGTCTATTTGCGGAAGAGAAGCGTATTGAAGACAAAAGTATGACAACACCTTCTATACTTGAAACTTTGCATAATATGAAACAGACTTCTGATCTTGGCTGTAATTATTTCATTATGGAAGTGAGTTCCCATGCGATTGACCAAAAGCGTATTGAAGGGCTTGAATTTGCGTTGAAAGTGCATACCAATGTGACTTCTGATCATTTGGATTATCATGGTACAGTAGAAGAGTATAGACGTGTTAAAAGTCTTTTTTTCGCAGATGAGACGCCAAAACTGTTGAATAAAGACGATATTAAAAATATTACCTACAATCCTGTTGGTGCACAAAGTTACGGTGTAGATGAACCGGCCACTTTTAAAGTACAGGCATTTTCACTTTTACACGGTATTACGGCCGGTATCAAACATTTGCAGGAAGAAGCAACGTTCCATTCACCTATGGTGGGACTCTTTAACCTCTTTAACCTTATGGCAGCCGTTGGTTCTGTACAAATGTTGACAAAACGGCCGATACAGGAAATTTGTGATGTGGTTGGGAATTTTGCCGGTGTTGCAGGACGTATGGAAGTGGTGAGTCGTGATCCTCTTGTCATCGTGGATTTTGCTCATACGGATGACGGGATGTTCCAAGTACTTGATTCCATCAAAGACAGAGATATCTCTGTGGTCTTTGGTGCCGGTGGTAACCGTGACAAAGGGAAGCGTCCTAAAATGGGAGCGGTAGCCGGTAGATTTGCAAAGAAGATTTATGTGACATCTGACAACCCCCGTGATGAAGTACCAGAGATGATACTTGAGGATATTCTGGTTGGCCTGTATGGGAAAGACCATGTAACGGCTACGCCGGACAGAAAACTTGCGATCAAAATGGCACTTGATGATCTTGGCGAGAATGATGTGCTTTTAATTCTTGGTAAAGGTGATGAGGATTATCAGGAAGTGAAGGGTGTGAAGCATCATTTTGATGACAGGGAAGTTGTGAGAGAACTTTTGGCTCAATAATCTTTTTTCTTGTTCCCCTGCTTTGCTTGGGAACTTCTCTTTCTTTTCGTATTCTAAAGTTCTTCTTGTTTTAACTGTGGTGTTGTTTCTCTCTTCATTTTTTTAGAAAAAACGAAGCAAAAAATCGTCTCTGCTCTCGAATCGCTTCGCTTTCAAGGGCGTTCACAGAGACAAGCATGCTTCGCATGATTAATACCTAATTGCTTACGCGTAGAGTGTGATTGCCATCGCATCAATTATTGAATTATTTGTTGTTTATCCCATACTTCCCATATCAAACTTTTCTCCGGTCTCTTGTGTATGTTGATATAGCTTCCATGCGTGTACAATTTGATACGTCATCCATCCGAAAGAGAGAATTGTTAGTAGGCCTGCTAAGTAAATAAAAGGTGCTATGAACAGTGACAATACAAAAGTGACAATGGTTGCCAAGTGGATGTAAAGATGTTTCATGGCAGTTTTTGGGTGGATGACTTCGTGCATCATTGGGGCTGTGAAGTAGCCTTGGGCATTTAGGTGGAACCAGGTTAGGAATGGGACTATTTTGTAAAACATCGCAAAGACTATGCTGAGTGCAAAGGTGGCAAAAAAGATGTATGAGAGTTGTTTGAATGTCTCAATGTCTGTAAACGTTGTGATCAGTATAAATATCATGCTCAGTATAAGAGAACTTAACCCTAAACGCCAGAACCATACAGTTGCATCCGTTAAAGGACGTTTTCTTTGGGTCAATCGTTTTAGGGTGATGCCGGCATATCCGCTGAGTACCAATGCCAAAAAGATATCTATCAGAACCCATACTTTTGCTATGTAAAAAGAGATGAGTAACCCAAATGCAAGTAAGCAGAAGAGTTTATAGGGTAAATATCCAGAGATAAACTTTGGGTAGGCAGGAGTAACATAGAACATTTCAATGACTTGAAAAGAGATAGAAATGATGAGCAGAGCTATCCATCCAAAGAGTCCAAAAGAGTAGTGTGCTTCTTTGATGACAGAGTAGTAAGTCCCTTGTAAAAGACCCGAAAGGGTACCTGTCATGTATAGTGCCAGAATGATCACAATGGTCAGACTAGTGAGTGCTACCATCATACCTTTTGAAGATGCGGAGTGGTTTGGCAGTTTGATAAGATCTTTCAACATAATGGCAGTAATATAAAAAATACTTCCCCCGAGCAAGATGGAAGCGATTATAAAAAGCCAGGATTCTGATGTATAGAAGCCAAGAAGCAGTATGAGTACTCCAAGAATAAAAGGGTATTGCAGCAGGTTTGCTTTTTGTACGGGTGAGGGAAGAATGACTCCGGCAATAACGGGTAACATTTGAAAGAGTGCTGCGAACATGAAAGAGAGCATAACACCAAGAGTAAGTGTATGCGTGAGTATAAGTGCTTCAGTACTATTTGGGTTAAAAATATTGGTTTGAAAAAGAAGTACAAGTACTCCGGCGATCAGACCAAAGAGTGCTCCAGAGAAAAAGAAGCGGAATACAACAGATATAGGAGGAGCCTGATCTAAAGAAAGACCGTTTTGACTAAACATTCTTATTCCTTGGTCGGATCTGGAACAACGAACTCACTTAAATCGATATGGGTGGCTTTACATATCAGGATATGCCAATCCCCGTTCTCATCTTCTCTGTTAACGACTTGATAATTCTGTTCACTTGCAAGATCAATGAGGGGAATAGGGTTTTTACGATGGAGCATATAGAAGTAATTCTCTTCATTTAACTCCCGCAAAGCTTTCATTGCAAGTTCAAGAGGTTTCGGATGTTCCAGTTCTCTTGCATCTAATGTGATTTTTTTTAGGTTTGTCATAACGGAATTATAGCTTAACTGCTTTCATCTTTTCCAAGGTACTTACTTTAAGCTCTTGCGGGAGTACTCTGTCGCACATAGCATAGAGCATTTGCTCCTCTTTCATATTGTGTTGTTGCAATAAGATCATCATTGATTCACACAGAGAAAGATAGGCATCTTTATCCTGTTCTTCTATGGCACCTGCAAGTTTGCCAATGAGTCCTTTGACCTGTTCATGTTCGTAACGCATGACCTGAGTTGGTCCTTCAGCACTTCCTGTTTGTGCTTCAAATGCAGGGAAAAGTTCCTCTTCTTCTCTTTTGAAATGTCTCAGTGTATCGTTTGCAAAGAGCATGAATTTTTCTTCTGTCTCTTCCCAATTGCCATTTGCTGCAGCCTGTTCTGCTGCTGCAAACTCTGTATCGCAGTCTCTGTGCTCTTGTGTCATGAATTGTGAAATGATCATCGCTTATCCTTTGTTAATTGTTATCATTTTATCCCAAAGTTCAGTGGAGAGTAGTATTTCCTCAACACGCTCCTGCCAAAGCTTCCTAAATTCCTCATTCTCTTCCGTGCATGAGCGGCATTGCAGACTTTTCATCATCAGATCTTTCATTTTTGGATCTGGAGGGATGATGGAAGGGTCATAGCTTAGAGTGACTGATTCATCTGTTGCCAGTCGTGTCAGTTTAACTTCCCCATCCATGATCTCGTTGAATGCAACAAGGTTGTCTCTGGAAAAATTACCTCCTATGCCTTTAAATCCGCTCAGACCATTCGCTCCGAGAATAAAAGAGATGACATTACAAATGACACCTGTTACCCCATCGGCTTCACCATCTCTCATTGCAATATGTATGGTACCCCTTTCCGGGAGTTCTCCATCAGGGTAGAGGGCTTCCAGACCTTTGATAGCCATAAGGTAAGCACCAGCTACAGTAGGGCAGGAGTGTCCTGCAAGTTTTACACACTCAAGATAACTGATCTCCATTTTCCCTTCTTTAAAGACGCCAAGAAATTCACTGAGAGGATCTTGGAGTTGAATGGAAGGAACTTTGTCAAAAAATGCTGGATAGTTCATTTGTACTTCTTTCTCGGCAACGTGATTTGCCCATATATGATTTAAAATTAATTATAGTGTAAAAAAAGCGTCGGACTATTGATATTTGTCAAGAGATGAGAGCCTAAACTTTAATTAAGTAAATAAGAGTAAAATACTCCTAATTGAAAATTAAACCTAAAGGATTTACCATGATGCCAGGTGTACCACAACCAGCGTTCTATATATTTAAATGTCAGCAGTCAGCACCTCCGGGAATGCCAAAACCAAGTTGTGTCAGTCAGAATGACCCTGAATCTCAGCAACTTTTCCAACATTTGGCGCAAAGTCTTATGATGAAAGGTATCATTGGAACCGTTCAGCCGATCCAGACAGGATGTCTTAACCGTTGCCAGCAGGGTCCTGTAATGCTTGTAGAACCTGGACATACAATGTATGTAGAGTTGACAAAAGAGAAGATAGACAGGATCATTGATGAGCATATCATTGGTGGAAACGTTGTCTCTGAATATGTGATCCCGGATCAGATGTGGGGTGAAGCAGTGCCTCCGTCTGAAATGGCGAGATAATCTATTTTCAGTATGATACTTGTTCCCGTAAAGACTGAGAGGAAGAGGAAAAACACTTACTTCCCAATTTCTTCACAATTATAGTATAATATTATTATAGAAACTGTGTCGGATTTTGCTATAATTTCGGCAACATTAAGAAAATAGGAAAGATAATGAACATTACCATGCTTTATTCTAAATTACATAGAGCTACTGTAACCGATGCAAACTTGAATTATGTAGGCTCCATTACCATAGATCAAAATCTTTTGGATGCTGCAAGTATGCGTATCGGACAGAAGATAGACATTGTGAACATTAATAATGGTGAACGTTTTTCTACCTATATTATCTCCGGAGAGAGAGGCAAAGGTGACATTTGTTTAAATGGAGCTGCTGCCAGAAAAGTACATAAAGGTGACAAGATCATTATTATTGCCTATGCGACGATGAGTGAAAAAGAGGCAGATGAACATCTTCCCAAAATTGTTATTTTAGATGATGATAATGGGATCGCCCAGGAATTTGAGGGGTTGGAGTAATGTTTGAAGGTCTAGATATGGGCAAAATGTCTGAAATGCTTACGCAGGTGCAGGAAAAAGCAAAAGAGATGCAAGAGCAGGCTAAGCATGTTGAATTTACAGCAAAAGCCGGTGGCGGCCTTATTGAAGTGACAGCGAGCGGTGCAGGTGAAGTGATAGATCTGAATATTGATGATTCACTTTTAGACGATAAAGAGTCTTTACAGATCTTATTGATCTCTGCAATGAATGATGTGACTAAAATGATAGAAGATAATAAAAAGTCTCAGGCGATGGGAATGATGGGTGGAATGAACCCTTTTGGTTCATAGGTTAAATAGGGCTTTAAACTCTGTTAATATCTACAAGATAGCTGAATTCTTTTGAGGATTTCAGTTTGTTTACTCTGTTTGCAGTAAATGAATGCTTTCCGTCTTTTCTGACGATCTCTTTGAGTACTTTACGTATTTTCATCTCTTTTCTCCTTTCTTAAATTAATGGTGTTAAATGATATCTCTTATTTGAGATGACGCTATTATAAACCATGATGGTTACCAAATGGTAACAAAGGAATAAAATATGAATGAAGTAACACAAACTATAGAAAATGACTCTGTTGCAAAAATGAAATCATTATTGAAAAACGGTGTGGATCTTAAAAAACCTATCTTGATAGGAGAAGAGTATGAACTTGAAGATTATGATGAGATCTCTCCTTTCTTTTATGCCATCCGCAAGTATGCTTCTATGGAAATGCTTGAATTGATGCTGGAAAACGGTATAGACCTGCATGAAGTTGATTCTGACGGTATTTCCGCACTTGATATGGCGATCAAATTTAAGCGTAAAGACGTGATCCAGTTTTGCCTTGACCGAGGGTTTGAACTCAATGTCAGTAAGCGTAAAAGCGGGATCACACCGGTCATGCTGGCAGCTTGTTTCTCTGATATTGAGATGATGAAAATGCTTCTTGATAATGGAGGAGAGATCAATCAGGCAGATAAGTCCGGTATGTCACCTAAAGACTATGCCAAAAAACTTGGACAAAAAAGAATGCTTGAATTTTTAGATGAGAACGGTGCAAGATTTTCTGCCTATCCTAATGAATAGTGTTATGTAACCAATTTGTAATTCTTTTTTTCTATACTTCCATCCATTAAACAATAAGGATGGGGTAAATGAAAAAAATTGTACTTTTAGTAGTAGCCATTACAACATTGGCAATGACAGGTGTGCAAGCAGACAGCGCGAGTGATATCGCAGAAATGAAGGCAATGATGAAGAAAATGAATCAGCGTCTTGCTAAGTTAGAGAGTGAAAATAAGCAGCTTAAATCAAAAGTTGCTCAAAAAGAGCAAACAGCGACACATACAGCAACTGCAAAGAAGAAAACCACAACTCATAAGAAGAAAAAGTCTGTACATTATACAGCTTCCACACAGTCTGAAAAAATTGCTGTTTTAGAAGAGAAAGTAGAGACGATTGAGCGGAAGAGAGAGAAAGAGACACCGGTTTATTCAAAAACTTCCAAACTTAAATTTTCTGGAAAACATTATCTTGGTTTTGTACATGGCACTACGGATAAGCTGGCAGACGGTATCTCCAATACCTATGATGATTTTGAATCAAGAAGAAACTATATTCAGGTGAAGGGATACTTCTTTGATGATCCTAAATCTTATATGAGAGTTACATTGGATACGGAACAGGTTAAAGACAATGGTAATACCTCTGATGCAGGAAACTGGGAAGTACGTTTGAAATATGCATACATTTATTTACATGATATTCTTCCTTATACGAGTGTTGAATTTGGTCAGGCACACAGACCTTGGATTGACTATGAAGAGCATCATGGTTGGTTGTACAGATCAATTGCCAAAACATTTGTTGAAAGAGGGCATGACGCAGACTTTACAAACTCAGCGGATCTTGGTATCAACTTCAAAACAAATCTTGAGTATTTTTCATCTGAAATTGGTCTCTTTAATGGTGAGGGATATCATGGAGTACTTGACAAAGACAATAATAATGGATTGAGCTTCGAGTGGAGATTGACAGCAAATCTACTTGGTACGGGGAAAAAACATGTACACAAGCATGATACTTATGCAGATATCTCTTTCTATGGACAGGATAATACAGAGGATGGAAAAAGAGGAGAGATCTTGGCAGATGGAAGTAGTGGAGATTTTGTCTGGTACGGGTTCAATGCAGTCTATAACCAGCCTGAGTTTCTTATTGCCGCAAACTACCTGAAGTCTACGACTGCGGCAGATGTCTATTTGGGTGACGGATGGTCTGTTAACGGTGAATTCAGATTGTTGACATTTGATTCAAGCCTTGAAGCCTGGAATATTATTGCAAGATATGATGATTGGACCCTTGATAATGGTGATGAAAAAATATCTACTATCGCAGGTCTTGCGTATCGTTGGAACAGTAATCTAGAGTTTATCTTAAATTATGACGACTATCAAAATGAGACAAAAGATGGTTCTTTGATTCAAGAAGATAAAAGAGTTTTGTTTACCGCAGAAGTTAACTGGTAACACTTTATAATAATATAGAATCCTTTATATAAAAAACAAAACGTAACAGTATAAATCTGTTACGTTCCTATACCTTATATCATCTTATTTTCCAACTTATCATTATATTACATTCTCTGTAATACTTTCGTAATACTTTCCCTTTATACTTCTGAACATTTAAAAAATACAAGGGTAAAACAATGAAAAATATAGTACTTTCTGTAGCTACTGCTTCTGTGTTATCGGTAACAGGTGCATTTGCAGACACAGCAAGTGATCTTGCAGAGATGAAAGCCATGATGAGTCAGATGAGTCAGCAGTTGCAGCAAAACAATACACGTTTGGCACAGCTTGAAGCAGAGAATAAAAAACTTAAATCGGAAAAAGTACAAAACACAAATCATAAAAAAAGTGTAGAAAAGAAACAGAAGAAAAAAACATCTCTTGCTAAGAAAAAAACAAAGCCGGCAGTTAAGATGGCAAAAGCAGAGACTTTCATGCCTGAACCACGAAGCCATATTACGATCATTGACCAAAAGTCTCCGAATTTCCTACTAGGAAAACAGACCCATATCAATATGAAGTTTGTACCTGAAGATGCACCTAAGATGTGGTTTAAAGCGGGTGTGCGAATTCAAGGTACGCTAGAATCAAAAAGTACAGATAAATTGAATACCCTTTCTAGCGGATTGATTACTTCAACAGACATTAATGACGCGTATCTTCGTCGTGTCAGACTTGAAGTGGCAGCCGGCTTTGGAGAGCATGCTTCTTTCGTTATGGATATCCGTAATGACAAATCAAACTATGGTATTGAAAATACAGAAGGGCAGTTTAGCGTAGGGGATGCCTACCTGAAGATCAAAAAACCGTTTAATGACTCTTTGGTAAACTTCAAATTATACAGAGCGAAGATAGATGTTTCACGTACAGAGACTGTGAAATCTGCGAGAGTTATTAGCTATGACAGACCATTCGTGGCAGACTATGCAGCACAGTATATCTCGTTTAACCGTCGTGGTGCCAACGTGCAGATGTATGGTGACTGGAACAAAAAGATCCACTACCAGGTCGCAGTCGGTTCGGCTTCAAGTCCAGATAAAGTTTTGGATGCGGCAGGTGTCAAAGGTTCAACGGCAAGTGTTGATTTGGAGAAACAGAGCTTCTTCTTTGGTGGTAAAGTGATACTTTCTCCGTTTGACGGCTGGGAAGAGACAAAAAGAACGGAAACTTACTTTGGTGTAGGGAAACACTTCTCTGTGGGTGTGGGTTACTGGGCTATTCCCGAGTTGGCAGGTACAGCAAGTACTAGTGCAGGTACAGCAAACTTTGATTTGAATCGTAAACTCTTGAATATTGAAGCCTCAATGCATTACGGCGGATTATTCCTGGGAGGTGAATATTTTAAGTTTGATGATGTTGTGAAGAAATGGGCAGTCGATGGAGATGTTACAACAGGAACTTCAGAGGGGTGGTATGTGACCGGTGAGTATGTATTCCCAGAGTTTTATTACATTGCACCGTACTTCCGTTATGAATCTTGGGATAGATTTACAGAATCAGACGGGTATGATGTCACTTCTGCAACAGCAGGTATAAACTGGTACCTTCGTGGAAATACAACTAAAGTTGGACTCTCTTATCAGAACAATGAGTACGATGTCAATACCGGTGATAAAAATGAGGATATCTTCAGAGTTACCTCTCAGTGGTTCTTCTAAGTGATCACTTCGCTTATAAAGGTTTCTTTTTTTGAAGCCTTTTGAGATAAAGAGTTAAAAGAAGTTAAAAGGGGACAGACTAGTTTTTTCTGTGATAATTGGGGCTACTGTCATGGTTGATTATTATAGGGGATTTTATCTTAGGAATAGAGAGAAGAAACTATAGAAATCTAGCCTGTCCCCTTTACGTCTTTACGTGGTAGTTTAGACTCTCGTATGCGTTACCACCGAGGACGGATGGGAACGAGTTAAACTTGTGTCTGAATTAATGTAGCCAGATCATCTCTCTATCTTCAAACGATGAAGTTATTTTAACTTACAAAGTAAATTCAAATCTTTTATAGAAGATGGATATTTTCTTTCATATTCATTTTTGAATTGCATTTTAATTGCATTATACTTTTCACAAACTCTATCAAGATCTTCAATATCTAACATATTTTTAATACCGTCTGTTTCTATGACTGTTAAATGAAACATAAAATTAAGGTCTAAATTTTTTTTAATATTTTTAATATTGTTTTCATTAAGAGCTTTATATATTTCAAAATCTCTTTCCATATATAAATTATTTGTTAATCTTCCAAAACTATCTAACTTCTTTTCTAAAATCATATTTTTAAAAAATATAATTCCCAATAAAATAACTAGTACACTTATTAACATAATCAAGCTCCAAATGAATTTATTTTGTTTCATCACAGTCTTCCTTCTCTTTACATATTGGTACTTTATTTATTTGTGTAGAACAATATTTATATGCTTGCTGATAAATTGAAGTACATGGTCCAGTTTTTGTAACACTCATATAGCTTAAATTACATCTATCAAAAGCTTTTTCAGCATAACTTTGACAACTTTCAGTTGCTTTCCTACATAATCCTTTTTTGAATTTTTCTTCAAAGATAAAGGGGACATTAATAAAGGGGACAGGCTACTTTTACACATTTTTTCTAGGTCTTCCTCTTTGGTTGAGTGTAGATAGCATACCATATTTTGTAGCAGTTTCTACTTGCCATAGATGTCCTGTTCTTTTATACTTTTTGTTAAAGTAGATGGCGTAGTTCATATTAAGCTGTCTCATGAACTTAGAGGGGTTTTCCTCTTAAGGCCTATCTCACCCTTAAATTCTAAGGGACTGCAAAGTATTACTATTTGGTAACATTTCTGTAATACTTTTTCTCTATAATCCTCAAAATTATTACCGTACGGTAAATTTTCCATAAAGGCAAAAGATGAATAATACGATCAAAATGATCTTGGGAGCAGGGTTTGCAGTAGCAGTTGCATTTTACGCGAACAATCTGGTAGACAATGCAACACACAGTGGCTTCCTTGTGCTTGCCGCTGTTTTCGGTGCGTATATGGCGATGAATATTGGTGCGAATGATGTGGCGAATAATGTTGGGCCGGCAGTGGGTTCTGGAGCATTGACAATAGGAGGAGCGATCATCATTGCTTCTATTTTTGAAGCTTCAGGTGCCTTGATCGCCGGAGGTGATGTGGTTGGTACCATTAAAAAAGGGATCATTGATCCTGCCGCTTTCGGAAATGATCCGATGGTCTTTGTCTATG
>JAMONL010000098.1 GCA_027065815.1 Sulfurovum sp. | reverse complement strand
TTGATCGTACTTGCGATCGTTGTATTGCTTTTCGGAGCGAAAAAAATTCCTGATCTTGCAAAAGGTATGGGAAAAGGGATCAAAGACTTCAAGAAGGCCATCAAAGAAGATGACGAAGAAGTAGTTGAGGTAGCAAAAAAAGAAGAAAAAAAGATCGAAGAGAAAGTAACGGAGACCAAAGAAGAAGTCAAAGAAGAGACAAAAGCGTAATTTTTATTACGCAGGCTTCAACACCACAAGGGCATTTGTCCCTTTCATCGCACGTTCAGTGTTGAACACTTCTGGCAGTGATACTGTCACTACATATTCCACTCACATACGGAACACACATATGAAATTAAAACAATCAATCAATAAAACCATACAGCAAGCTTTTGAGAAAGCCAATATTTCTGAAATACCAATGTCCGTTTCTGAAGCGACTAAACCGGAATTCGGGGATTATCAGTTTAACGGGGCAATGGCATTGTCTAAAAAACTGGGTAAAAATCCAAGAGAGATCGCAAGTAATATTATTGAAAATCTTGATCTGACAGGTGTTTTATCCAAGGCTGAAATAGCAGGCCCTGGTTTTATCAATCTATGGCTTAACTCTGAGTGGATCGCTTCCCAGTGTGAAGTGGCAGAGCAGGACGAAAGACTTAATGTCCAAAGCAAAGAGAACCCTGTGAAGGTTGTGGTGGACTATTCCGGTCCCAATATGGCAAAGCAGATGCATGTCGGACATTTACGTTCAACGATCATCGGTGATACGCTTGCCAATCTTTTGACATTTCTTGGAGATGAGGTAATACGTCAAAATCATATCGGCGATTGGGGTACACAATTTGGTATGCTGATCGCTTATCTGGAAGAGATGGATGAAGACGGATCTGTAAGTTTGAAGGATTTGGAACAGTTCTATAAAAATGCCAAAGGACGTTTTGATGCAGATGAGACTTTTGCAGACAAAGCCAGAGAATATGTGGTAAAGATCCAATCCGGAGATACCCACTGTCTAGAGCTTTGGCAGAAATTTATTGATATTTCATTGGGACACTGTGAAGAAGTCTATGATAAACTTGGCGTTAAACTGACCCGGAAAGATGTACGTGCAGAGAGTTTTTACAATGATGCTCTTGCGCATGTCGTGAGTGATCTTCAGACAAAAGGTATATTGCAGGAGAGTAACGGCGCACAATGCGTCTTTTTGGAAGGGGATGATGTGCCCGTGATCGTACAGAAAGGTGACGGCGGGTATTTGTATGCCACTACAGACCTGGCTGCATTGAGATACAGAGCGAAAGAATTGGGTGCGAAACGTATTTCCTATGTAGTTGATGCACGACAGAGCGGACATTTCAAACAGGTTTTCCGAGTGGCAAAAGAAGCAGGATTCGTACCTGAAGATGTCAAGCTTGAGCATATTGCTTTTGGTACCATGATGGACAAAGGCGGAAAACCTTTTAAAACACGTGACGGTGGTACAGTAAAACTCATTGATTTGCTTGATGAAGCAGTAGAAAAGGCAAAAGACACCATTAAAGACAAAGAGGGATACAGTGAAGAGGAGATCAAAGCATTGGCGAAGATCATCGGTATCGGTGCAGTAAAATATGCAGATCTTGCCATCAACCGTGAATCCAACTATATCTTCAACTGGGATAAAATGTTGTCTTTTGAAGGGAATACTTCACTCTATATGCAGTATGCCTATGCAAGAATACAAAGTATATTCAGACGTTTTGACGGAGAGATCAAAGGTAATATCATCATTGGTGATACTTTGGAGCACCGTTTGGCTGTGATGCTGTTACGTTTTGAAGATGTACTGGATCGTGCAGCAGAAGATGCTTCACCAAATCAGATTACTACATACCTTTATGAACTGGCGACACTCTTTATGCGGTTTTATGAACAGAATCCGATACTTAAAGAGGGAGTTGATGAAGCAATGAAGATGAGCCGTTTACAGCTGGCCGACCTGACGGCAAAAACGATTAAACAAGGTTTGGATATACTGGGTATTCAGGTTGTAGATAGACTATAAGAGGAGAAAGTATGAAGACGTTGATTATTTTAGCAATTCTGGCAACATTTGTCATGGCGTTTCTTGCATACCGAAAAAATAAAGATTTAAGAAAACTTTTCATTACTTTGGGGAGTTTTGTTGTTTTACTTTATATATTGTGGGTTGGTTTCCGCGTTTCTGTAGCCATTTTTCCATTAAAAATAGCAAATATCGTTTTAGGCTTTTTTTCTTGGGGAGGTGTCGTCTATTATATTTTGCGTGACCGTTATATCTGGTGGCTGATTTTCTCTCCGCTGCTTGTTCCTCTGCTCTTTGTCCTGTTTTCTATGATTGGAGGATCTCGCTATGAGGATATCTGGAGACAGGTGTTCTAATATAGAGAAGAAAAGGTATACCTTCTCTCCACTATAGTTTAGGCAGGATCATTTCCTATGTTTTTCTTTTGGTTCTCGACCAACTCACTCAAAAATGTTTCCAGCGAATAACGTTGTCTGTACTCTGGGATCATAATATGTACAAGAATGTCTCCCAGGTCTGCGACTACCCATTCCTCACTGGCATCTGCGTGCATAAAGGTTTCACCGAGGGGTTTTAATTCTTCTTTTAGATGGGTGAAAAGTGCCTGTGTGTGTTTGAGGTTGAGTGAATTTGCAATGACCACACGGTCTGCAATGTA
>JAMONL010000097.1 GCA_027065815.1 Sulfurovum sp. | reverse complement strand
CCATTTGTCCATGACTGCTTCACGTACTTCTTTAGACGTAGCAAAAAGTAGTATGCCTGAAGTATCTCTGTCCAGTCTGTGTACCGGCCAAAGCTGTACTCTCTCTTTACCTCTTGTGAGTTGGGAACGGAGCAGGGCAAGGGCATGTTCTTTGTTCTCTTTGTTAGTACCTACGGAGAGCAGTCCTGCCGGTTTATTGATGGCTATAAGGTCTTTGTCCTGATAGATGATCTCAAGTTTCCTGATCGTCTGCGTTGCTTTTCCTGTGTGTTGTACCACACCGACTTCTACAATGTCATTTTCATTGAGGATGAAGTCATGTTTAGTGGTAACCACACCGTTCACTGCCACAGATGCACCTTGAAGTCTCTGCTTGACTGTTTTTTTAGACCAGCCCTCAAGTGTTTCAAAAAGAAAAGGAAGGAGTTTGCCTCTTTGGCTTACTTTGTATTGCTGTCCCATGTTAGACTACAAACATCATTTTGGCTGCAACGACAATGAAGAAACCCAAAACAATGACCAGTTTATGAAAATGATGCTGCATGAAATTGCTTTTTGTTCCACCGGTAAATTTGATGTACAGGTTGCTTCCCACCCCAATGACGATAACAGTGACCAAAGCTATTTTGAAGAGCAGGATCTTTTGCAGGTTCGTTTCTGCCAAGCCTGCAGTGGAATTGATGTATTTGGACATCATCATCCCGCCGGTCAATACAAGAAAAAGGAGCGTGATAGGGAAGATCTTAAAAGATCTTTTCCCTAAAGACTGGTTGATCTTTTGCTGGTTCTCTTTGTCAAACTTATTTTTAAGGGCAGAGATGACAGCGAGGTCAGTAAATACATATCCCAGGAACATGATGGCTAAAATGAGGTGAATGATATGAGTGTAAGGATAGAGGGCTTCCATAAAAACTCCTAAGTTTTTTACGGATTATACTTTAAAATTCTTTATGCGTATAAAAAGATGGCTAGTTTGTTTCTGTCAATGGTCATCTTCGTCTTCTTCCTCTGTATCCGCCTCGGCTGCTGGATGAGTTTGAACCTCTCTTCCCTTGGGAGTGACAACTGTCACAAATGGAGAAGCGGTAAGAGAAGTCTAAAACTTTTCCACATCTTCGGCATTTTTTGGTGAAGTGACCCTGGCGTAATGAATTCTCTATGAAGTTGTTAAGACGGACTCTGGCTGCGATGGCTTTCTGTGTATCTTCAAAAATATCCGGGAATTTAAAAGATAGCCAGAGATAGAGTGATATTTCACGTACTCTGTCTTCTGCATTGAGAAGCATGTCATTGGTCTGTGCAAAAGCAGGCAGGTCTCTGGGTGGTATATAGAGTACTTTGGATCCTGCTTCGATCTGTCGAATGTAGCGGTGAAAGACCGATTCAATGTAAGGAGAAGAGATACTTGCAGGTGCGCAGGAGAGATAAAAACGTGTTTTAAGATCCAGTTTGTATTCATCTACAATGGCAGCGATCTCCAGCATAGAGTCTATGTTGGCTGCCATGAATGGCCCGTCAAACTCCATATTGTCTGCAAAGAATGCCAGAATGGTGCTGATGTTCTCCGTTTCCAGAATTTCTCCGATGAGCATCACATGTTCCAAACTTGCCATGACCGAGACCGGCAATTCAATATCCGGCAGTGGAGAGTGAAAGGCTTTGTCTATGGTCTTGAGTGCATTTTCATCAAGGGCACCGACGTAACCTTTCTCTTCAAAACCGTAACGTCCTGCACGGCCGGAGATCTGCACTACTTCTGTAGGCAGAAGCTCACGTCTACGCAGTCCGTCAAACTTGTTGTCTTTGGCAAAGAGAATGGTTTTGATGGGCAGATTCAGCCCCATAGCAATGGCATCGGTCGCCACTAGTATTTCACTCTCTCCCTCCCTAAAGCGTCTTGCTTCTTCACGTCTGACTTCCGGAGAGAGGTTTCCGTAAACCACTGAGACACGATATTTTTCAGAGAGCTGCTGTTTGAGAGAAAGGACTTCTCTTCGTGAAAAGGCCACCACTGCTGTTTGCGGCTCTATTTTCCGCATGGAAGTAGGGTATTGCATCATTGCAAGTTCATTCTTGCGTTCAAATTCAATGATCTCAAGCTCTTCACCTAAATAGCGGCAAAGCTCTTTAACTGCCGACAGTGCATTGCTTGAACCGGTCAGTATGACTTTTTTTGCAGGAGCACCCATGAGTGCATTGGCCCATGCCCAGCCCCTGTCTCTGTCTGCGATCATCTGGATCTCGTCTATGACACAGACATCCACATCAACCGAAGAGTTCATCATTTCTATGGTGGAGGAGATATGTGTAGACTCTTCATCGATGATCTCTTCTTCCCCTGTGATGAGAGAGACTGCTACACCTTTCTTCCTCAAGTTCTCAAAACCTTCCAATGCAAGCAGACGCAGTGGGGCAAGGTAGTAGCCTGTTGTTGCCTCTTCCAAAGCCTTGAGTGCCTGATAGGTCTTTCCTGAGTTTGTCGGGCCGACATGAAAAACGATCTTACGTCTGAGCTCACGTGCAAGAGGGAAGAGGTTCTTAAAGTCCCGGATGGTCTTGGCAAGAAGCTCTTCACGTTTCTGCTTTTCAAGAAGAGGCTTAATATATTCTCCAAAATGAAAAAGAATACGTCTTTTGCTTTTCTCTTTGAATTTGAGTGTATGAGAACTCTCTATCTGCGGTGCTACAAAACGTACAATGAATTCATGGATCTTTTCTTCTTCAATATCCAGTTTTTCTGACATCTTCCTCATATCGTAAATAAGGTCATCAACGGCTACTTTGAAGTGTGCAAGCAGGTCATCGTTGACACGGTTGATGTCTTCTTTGACCGGAGGTTCTTCACCTCTCCAGATCAGGTTGTATAAGAAGGGTTTTTCGTAAGAGACAGATGTATTGTAGTAGAGCATGGTACCAAAGAGGTCATGGTTCTTCTCTTTTTCTATAATTATGTGATCCGTACTCTCAAAGATGTGATACTTATCGCTAATATTAATTAATATTCTTTCAATGATTGGAAGAGAAACTGGTGCATGGTAGAGCAGGGTTTCAGGCGGCATTCTTCTGAGTGCCGTACTGATCTCTTCCTGACTCAGGAAGGGGTGTTCCTGCGTATTCAGTTTGTGAAGGAAATCTTCAATATCAGCATTTTTCTCTTCTATCGCTTTTTCTTTAAGCATTTGCAGTCTGTGTTGTATCTCTTCTGTTTCAAGTTCCCAGAGTTCATCCATCGCCAAAACTTCGGTAGTACATAAAAGCTGCTTGGTAAAGTCAAAGTCTTTGAGTTTGAAAGTGAAAGAGTGCATGAACTGCATCTCATTCATCGTCGTAAATTCAACATTGAGTGATTTTTCCAGAGATCTGAGCCTCTCTTTCATACGTAGATACTGCAGTTTTGACAAGACTCTCTCTTCTGTGATCTTGGCACTTTTGACATCGATGAATGCTTCAAGCAGAAGATTCTCTTCGTGTTTACTGTGTTCAATATCTTCAAGCAGCTGCAGGATCTTTTCTACTTTGTCTAAAGGACGTTTGTTCTTGCTGCCCTGATGTACTGCTTTATAGCTTTGTGTCAAGTACGAGACAATAAGCTCACGAATACCGGTACCTTCTTCACTCCAGACCCGGCGCAGTGCGCGTACCATATCGTCATGTTCATGGGAGGGGAGAGTAATTTCCAACAGCATAATGAGTTCTATGAGTTTGTCATCATCCAGAGTATCGATCCCCTCATCAAAGGGGAGTCCGTTAAAATAGTTTCGAATTTTATTGTTAAGTTTTATAAGGTATTTTTTCTTTTTCTTTGCCATGCTGAAAGTATACCTAAAAGATAGGTCTACTTTTTAGCAAAATAGGTAGTATAGGAGATCTCTTTTAAAAAGAGTAACAGGGATGATATGAGAAAGATCATTGCCAAGATGAAAAATGTGCTGATCACTGTACCGTTCTCAAATTTCAATATGGCAGATAAAAATAGAGTAATGATCACCAGTGCGACCATTAATCCCGCAGAAGTACTGAGTGCAATGGCATAGTTGGTGGTCTTAAGCCGTTTAAGTAAAAAAGATTTTCTGTTCTGTATCTTTACCGAACTTGTATACGTACTGTCTTCCTCTCTCTTTGTATCTTCTTTCTCATCCAAATAATCGATCTTGTCTATGATCCGTACCAGTCTGCCAACAAAAACATTGAGAAGACCCGCAACTGCAGCAAGCAAAAAAACAGGAGCAACCGAGAGTTGAATAAGATGTGCAACCGAGTTAACTATATTTGTATCCACAATGGAACCCTTTCTGCATTTCAATATGCATATAATACTGTAATATCTATTGTAAAAAAATATTGTTTTGCTCACTCAAAGAATAACCATATTTTAAATACTTATATTAATATTCAATTAATAAATAGGGATTATAATATAAACATAAAATAAACAGAATGAAAGGATTTAAAATGTGGAAAAACCCAAAAGAACTCATCATGTTGAGTAAGTATAAAAAACAGGCAAAGACAGCAGGTGTTATCTTTATAATATTGGGCTTGATAGGTGCTATATACCCTGTGTTTGCATCTTTTGCAACAGTTATATTTGTCTCCTGGTTAATGCTTTTTGCCGGGATATTCGCCGGATATTTTACCTATATAACCGATAAACATGATTGGTCAGGGTGGCTGAAAAGTATTATACTGATAGGTGTTGCATTGTATATGCTTCTATCACCTTTGGGAGGTATTGCAACATTGGGACTTCTTTTTTCCATCTATTTCTTTATGGATGCCTTTACTGGTTTTATGTTGTCATCTTCCATCTATCCGAATAAAGGATGGGGACTGTGGGCTATTAATGCAGTTCTTTCTTTGCTCATAGCTGTTATTTTTGTTGTGGGCTGGCCATTCTCTTCCATGTACCTTATAGGATTACTGGTAGGGTTCAGTCTCTTTTTTGATGGTATTGCTCTTTTAATGGCGGGTAATGCAATGGAAGCAATAGAAAAAAATGACTCCTAATAAAAAAGCCTTTGGGCTTTGGTCTGCTGTCTTTCTTGGCATCGGTTCCATGGTAGGTGCAGGAATATTTATAGTCATTGGACAGGCAGGTGCCATTGCAGGTAATCTTGTTTGGCTCTCTTTCATCTTAGGCGGTATCGCTGCACTTTTAAGCGGTTATTCTTTAGCGAAACTGGCAGTTGCCTATCCTTCCCGAGGTGGTATAGTAGAGTATCTGGTTCAGGGATATGGAGAAGGTATTTTCTCTGGAAGTTCTGGTGTACTTTTTTATTTTTCCCAACTTATTGCCATCGCTGCCGTTGCCAAATCGTTTGGTGCGTATGCTGTAACATTCATGCATCATGGAGGTATCAGTGAAAACGTTTTTGCTCTTGGTATCGTTGCCGTCTTTATACTTATAAATCTTGTTGGTGCTTCTCTTGTCGCTAAAGCTGAAAACATCATCGTGTTCATCAAGTTGACTGTACTGATCACTTTTGTAGCGGTGACACTCTTTTATGTTGATCCAAAGCTTTTAAGCAGCGGTGAAATGCCACCTCTGACACAGATGCTTTTTGCGATAGGATTGACTTTTTTTGCTTATCAGGGTTTCAGTGTTATTACCAATACAGTGGAAGATATGGAGAATCCAAAAAAGACCATACTAAAAGCCATGATCATCACCATTGTGTTTGTTGGTTTGCTTTATGTACTGACAAGTCTTGCAGTACTTGGCAATATGCCACTTGCCGAAGTGGTCAAAGCCAAGGATTATGCGCTGGCACAGGCGGCAGAACCTATGTTTGGTTCTTTGGGTTTCAAAATTATGGCTGCAACAGCTCTTTTGGCTACAGCCTCTGCCATTAATGCTACACTGTATGCAGCAACAGAGATCGGGTATACTCTGGCAAAAGAGGGAAATCTTCCAAAAGTATATACGTATAATATCCATGAGTCTTATGAAGGTCTTATTGTCAGTGGAGTCTTTATCATCCCGATGATCCTCTTTTTAAACCTTACTCAGATCACAACGATCGCAGCACTTGTTGTATTGATCATTCAGGGTTTAACACATATTGGACATTTATTCCATATTAAAAAGACAGGAGCAAACCTGATACTGGTACTGGGTGCTGCATTCAGTATGTTCTCGATCGCAGGATTGACACTATATTATACGAGTATAAAAGAGATGCCGATGATAGCTATCTATATACTTTCTGCATTCTTACTTGCTTTTGTTGTAGAAGTTGTTTTGAGGTTGATCACAAAAAGAGTCGTGAGCAAACAGACATCACAGGGTTTACTTCAAACAGTTGAAGAAAAGATATTGGGAGAATAAATAAAAATAATGCATAGAAGGAATAGCTTTATATCATTTGAAGGTTTTCTTTTATCAATTTAGTGCTATTATTAATAAGCTAGTATTAAGTTGTTAATATAGATCATGGAGATGGGTTATATGTTATATTTAAACTGACTTTAGGAGAAATGGAATGAAAAATGCAATGAATGCAGTTGTTTTTGGTTTTAAAGAAATTTTGAACTGGAAGACGATGTTATATGCAATGATGAGCGGAATACTGGTCACTGCCGTATGGCTAGTAATAGGTTATATGTTTTGGGATAGTCTGGTTGCGCTTAGCAGCCGCATCCTTGAATTTGTTCCATTCTCTATGGTTCGATCCAATGGTGCCTGGATGCTTTCAACCTTTCTTTGGCTCCAAGCCGTACTTTTAACGTATGCATTGATCTTTGCTTTCTTTGGCAGTATTATTCTCCGATCTGTCTCTAAAGAGAAATATAGTTCATTTTCACTTATTGTGGCTGGGGGAAGTGCCGTTTTCTGGGGAATTGTTTGGTTTTTTGAAGGTGAATATATTTATCATCAGTTCATCAAACTGCTTACATGGCTTCCTTTTGAAACTATAGAAAAAGGGATCGCATTTCTTATAGGCGCATATCTTGTCTACAATGCTATCGTGGTGACATTACTCTTCTTTGCCAGTATTTTCAGTGAGCCTTTGATCGCCTCTGTAGAAAAACGACATTTTCATGAAGATGTCGTGGTGCGAGACCATAATTTCAGAGTAGTGGGATACAGTATCAAAGATACAGTCATCTTTTTCTTTTTATCTCTTATTGCCTTTCCTCTTTTATTTGTACCCATCGTGAATATTATTGTGCAGATAGCCTTATGGATGTGGCTTATTAACGATACCCTCTCCTATGATGCCGCGGCACTCAGTTATGAAAAAGTGGAAAAAGAAGTACTGAAAGAGCATAAATCTGCCAGATGGTTCATTTCCTTTATAACTGCATTGTTCAACTTCATTCCTGTCCTTAATCTTTTTGGCCCTTATTTTGGGGAGATTTCAATGTATCACTATATGAAAAGTATTCAAAAAGAGTCCTGATAGATGATTGGAAAACTGATAATTGCCTCCATACTGACAGGTATTATCAGTGGATTTTTCATCCTTCTATATGAGTTTCTTGTTGTTTTTTTGACACACCTCCTTTTTTTAGGAGACCCTATTAAAACCATTCCGACACTTCCGGTATGGTACATCTATCTTGTCCCTACAGTTGCTATTTTTATTGTGAATTATCTTGCTTCGACTGATAAAAATATTAAAGAATACGGTGTCAATGAAATTGCAGAATCCATTGCAAAAAATGAAATGACACTGAAAGTGAAAACACTTTTTCTAAAAGTTATTGCTTCTGCACTCTCTCTGGGAAGTGGCTTTCTGGTCGGTACAGAAGGACCCAGCGCAGGTATAGGTGCAATGATAGCCTATCATATTCATAAACTCTTTAAACTCCCTACCATGCTTATAAAAATGATGATCTCTGTAGGAGCAAGCAGCGGTATTGCCGCGATCTTTGTCTCCCCCATTACAGGTATGGCATTTGCTGTAGAGAATATTGCCTATCAATTCATCAAGCAGTATATTGGCTACTTGATACTGGCCTCCGCACTTGCCTTTGCCGTCACTATCAATTATCTGGATCCTATTGGTTTCCAAAATTCTCAGGGAAGGGTGTTTAATCATGATTATTTCATTGCAAACCTGATCTTTGTTCCCTTTATCACACTGTTTGTATTTCTATATCTTTTTTTGAAACAGCGACTTCTGGTCATCATTGATCATAAGATATTTAATAATTTCAAGCGTTTTCGTAATCATATTTTTGCTTTGATAGGAGGTGGTGTAGTAGGAACTATACTCCTTATTGAGCCCCATGCCGGTTTTTCCGGGAAGATCATTGTGATGCATTTGATGAATGAAGATGTCCATATTCCTGTTTTGTTCATTTTTGGAGTCATTCTTTTACGTATCATCGGTACGACGGTGGCCATTTATGCCAATGCTGTCGGAGGAATATTTTTGCCGCTTATGAGTATTGGTGCATTGATCGGTTACGGTTTTGCAGAATTGAACACGATCTATCTTTTTCCCGTCGAACCTTTTTATTTTGCGGCGATTGGTGCAGCCGTATTTATGGGAGTGATGATGAAGCTTCCACTTACCGCTGTGATCCTTGCCATGGAAACAACTTTTGATTACAATGTAGTGATCGGTACAGCGATCTCAGTGATACTTGTAGAGTATTTCAGCGGTCTCTTTTTTGACATTAGAAAAAAATATGTGACAAAAAGATATAAAAAAAGAAAAGTACTTAATACAAAAACTAAGGAGGAGATATCATAGAATATTATCTTAATTTGCTTATTTTTTTTGGATTCCTCTGGCTTCTTGTTATGGGTATATGGATCTATCGTGGCTATAAAAAAAGAAAAAAACTGGCATATATAGCGGCACTTTCTTTTCCTGACAGTTATCGGGATTATTTAATATCACTGAAACACTATAGTCTGCTTGATGCAGAGGAAAAGGAGAAGATAGAACGCTCAATACTGCGTTTTATGTACAGCAAAAACTTTTTGGGAGCCCAGCATTTTGAAGTAAATGATGAGATGAAAGTACTGATCTCTTTTTATGCCTGTCTCTTGCTGTTGCATATAGAGACAGACAACTGTTATGATAATCTGAATACGATCATCATTTATAATCATCCTGTCATGATAGATAAAATACAAAATAATGGTGGTATTTTCAGTAAAGAACAGTTTCTTATTTCTGGCCAGTCAGCCAATGATACCGTGATTATCATCTGGAATGAAGCAAAACATGAGATCTATCATCCCCGACATGACAATGTTATACTTCATGAGTTCGCCCATGAAATAGACTTTATGGATGGGGAAATAGATGGTGTACCTCCTATGGAACGCTCCCGTTACCATGAATGGACCAATGTGCTTCATAAAGAATTTCAGAAACTTAATAGGATCGCTTTGAAAAACAGGGACTGGGGCGATTATAAATTTATCGGGGAGTATGCATCGACCAATGAAGCGGAGTTTTTTGCGGTCATCACTGAACGATTCTTTGAATCTCCCAAAAGCCTGAAGCAGAAATTTCCGGATCTTTACAATGAATTAAAAGGATTTTATAAAACAGATCCTATCGTTCATTAATGATGGAATATACTCAGGATACTTGACATATTTCTCCGGTTTCTGTATCATAAATAGTTATTATTATATTAATAAGGAGAATAGAATGAAAAAAAGTGTGATTATATCAATTGCCGCAGTGGCAATGTTAAGTACGTTGGGTGCACAGGACAGTGTATCTGCAAAAGAGGCTGATGCCATCAAGAGTACAGTCAAAGGTGAAGCATCTGCCAAAGCAAAAGTAGAAGAGACGAGAGCTAAAGATGCCTTTGAGGCAAAAGAGGTTACTGGCGCTTTTAACAAAGAAGCAGCGCAGGATGTCAAAAAAGTTGATGCGGCAGCAAAAGCTAAAGAGTTAAAGAAGTAGAAAATACTTTAATTAAAGTATCTGGATAGAGATTCTCTATCCGATAGTTAAATCTCAATATTTGAGGTTTTAATGAGGTGTTGAACATTTCAGGCTTTGCGCCTTGATGGAATGGAGACGATTGAGTATGTGCTCCAGTTCGTCTAGATCTTCTTTACATCTCTTCTCCAGAGATTCTTTTTTCTCTTCGATCATTTTGATCTGCTTTTCAATATCTTCAGGTTTGGCATGGCAATCTTTAGCGGCATCCTGTTCTTTTTCCAGTATCCAGTCCATAGCCTTTTTCATAAAATCCATCATTATACAAGTCCTATTTCTGCGAGTATACTCTTTACTTTTGGAGAAAGTTCACTTAGCTCAGACATAAGTGCTTCCCAGGCTTTATCTTCTCTATACCACTCTTCAATGCGTTTAAATGAATCACTTTTTTCTTCTTCAGTCAAGGTATTGGATTGTTCAAGGTTCTGTTTGATCGTTTCTAAATGTTTTAAATTACTTTTGCTCATAGTTAATCCTCTTTAGTATTGGTCGTATTTACCGGCTTTGATCTCTTCTTTCAGCCCATCCATCGCTTTTTGCATTACGTTGATGATGAGTTCAGCAGATTTTCTGTCATCATTTTCAGGGATGTCCCAGTCAAAAATTTTCATATTGGCTTTAAAGACTGCTCTTAATTCAGTGGTGATCGAACTCTGCATTTTTTCTATTTCTTGTTCTTGTGGTGTCATTATGACCTCCTGTCTGTGATGGCTATTTATTGTCCATCAGGGTAATTTTGAAAGCTTATCTTTTTTTGAAGATAAGTTTTATTTCAGGGTTTTCTTTTTATCAGTATCGGCATCTTTTTTAAACGCTTCGGTTTTCGTTTTGGCTTCCACCTTATCTTCTGTTTCCAATGCTTTTACTTTTGCTGTATCATCCACTTTTTTGACATCTTCTGTGGCTTCTTTTTTAAATTTTACCATATCTTCTTTTGCTTTGAACTCTTCTTTGGCTGCTACTTCTTCTACTTTAGATTTAGCTGCTGCTTCACCTTTAACGACATCAGCCTGTACGCCAGTCACTCCTGCCAGTAACAATATTGTCACTATTGGAACTAAGATACTTTTTTTCATATTCCGACCCTTTTAATTAATTTTATTTCTTAATTATAACACAAAAGAATAACGATTATTAAACAGTATAAACATAAAGTAGATTTCGATTTAATATCCTCTGTGGAACAGAGAACCTCTGACATATCTTCCATATATCAATTCAAAAAAAAGTGAGATAATCACAAAAGCCATAAAAATAATAACTGCTCTTGTATTGGAGGTATAGGTATGGTACATCAAAGTTGAAAGTGCCAACAAGGTCAGAATAGAAGAGATGACAAGAATAAGTGCTGAGGCATTGATCTCTTTCCTCAGTTTATAGGCAGAGATGTTGACAATAAAAAAGAGCAGCAGAAAACTGGCACTTCCTATAATGGCGATCTCTGTCAGGTTGATGGTATTGGCAAGAATAAGGCTTAACACGGTGGTATAGAGTACACCGTTAAAAGGAACATTTCTTTTTGAGTCCATCATCAGTTTTGGAAGTTTACCGTCTTTGGCTATGGTATAGCCTAGTCTTGCATTGCCGTAAATAGTCGCATTGATCGCTGAAAAGGTTGAGAGCAGGGCAGCAGAAGCGACAATGACGAATCCTGCATGTCCCAAAGCAGGTTTTGCCGCTTCTGCCAGTGCATAGTCTTTTGCTTTCATCAGCACTTCTTCGGAAACAGAACCCACAGTAATAATGGAGATAAGAACATAGAGAATGATCACGATCACTACAGAGAGATAAAATGCTCTTGGAAGATTCTTTTCGGGGTCTTTGATGTCTTCAGCAGCATTGGCAATGAGTTCAAATCCTTCATAAGCCACAAAAATGATCATACCGGCAACCACAATGGATAGTGGTGAACTCCAGTTCTGCGGAGACATTCTGCCTGTATCGACATAAGAAGCACCTACAACAATGACCAAAACAAGCAGGGATACCTTGATCACAACAATGACCGTTTCTGATTTTCCGACAAACGAGGCAGAGACAAGATTAATGACGGCCGGCAGGAGTATTGCTCCGGAGATGAGCGCATGGTTCAGAAGTGTGCTTTGATGAGGGAAAAAGGTTGCACCATAAGAGGCAAAGGCTGTAGCATAGAGTGATATGGTCACAAGATAACTCAGCCACAGCATGAAGTTGACAGACCCTGTAAGCACATTGTCTCCAAATGCTTTGTCAATGAAAGTAACGGTACCCCCACGGCTCTGGTAAGTAACAGAGAGTTTGACATAGGAGTAAGCTGTAAAGATTGCCACCAGTCCCGCAATGGCAAAGGCAATGGCTGTGGCACCATGCGCCAGTGAAACGGCTTCCCCAAGTACAGCGAAGATACCGCCGCCGACCATACCGCCGATACCAATGGAAACGGCACCTAATAATCCTATACTTCTCATGTGCTATACTTTATGATGAGATCGATCACTTTCTTCAAAGGTTTTACGAAAACGAGGGTAATAACCTTCAAGACGGCTCAACTCTTTGGTCAATGTCTCATTGAGTCCATTCTCTTTTTCTCTGATCTGCTGTAAAAAAGAAATACGGCGTTCTAAAAAGTAA
>JAMONL010000096.1 GCA_027065815.1 Sulfurovum sp. | reverse complement strand
GGAAAGGCCAAGATTTCAAAACCTTGAGAATGGTATTCCTTATAAAGCTTTTCCAAGCCTTCATACTGCGGAGTAAAACCACATTTGCTTGCTACATTGACCACTAAGACAACTTTGTTTTTATAGTGGCTCATTGAGATCTCTTTGCCATCGATCTGCTTTGCTGAAAAGTCATAAAATTGTTTCATTTTATCTCCTGCTTGAAGTGTTAGTATCAGTAAAATACTCAGAAGTAGTTTATGCATAATTATCCTTTATGGATTTTAGTATACCACAAAGAGAAGGGGCAGGACCTAAGCTAAGAACCTATAAACCTTTCATGACAATTTCAAAAATATGATCCACTTCATGATCTTCTAAAAATACTGTCTGCTTAGTCTCAAAAAAGTCCAGTATTTTTTTAGTAGGTAAAGCTGGAGAGTAAATGCAGGCGGGATGGGCAGGTTTAAATGCCTGCATGAGCGCAATATCTTCTTCTATACGCTCTTCGCAGATATAGCAGTTCTCTTCAGGATAGAGTCTGCCTTCGTAGTCGAGCAGGGTTATATAACTTTCACATACGATACGTTTTGGATTCTGTCTGTCCCATCTTCTGGCAGCATTGAGCAGGAGGTCAAAGTAGAAAGGATCCAATTCCTCGGCATCTTTGAGGTGGGGTTCGAATTTTTGAATGAAGTTGTGCCAAAGCAGAAGTTTGTTCCTGTCAAAAAGCCATGGAAATCCCATATGCGAGAGAGAACGCAGTCTGGGCATGAAGCGTCCATCTTCTCCCTCGACTTCAAAATCTATGAGATTTCCCAGTTGTAAAATGGAATGTCTTGCACCAAAAAAACGGTAATAGGTTTTGACTTCTGTTCGTGTTAAAACGATGGCAATGGAGTCTTCATTTTTTGCTTTTCTGACGGAAAGTATGAACCCTTTTATGACAAGACCTTTGTTTTTTACTAATTATAGTCAAAAGGATGTTAAACATCTAAGTACGCACCATGTGGACGTGCAGAGGCTTAAAGGAGTCTTAACATATAATGAGATATAATCCAAACCATTTCGGAACACTATATGATGTTCAAATATTTATTTCAAGGTTGGACTATGCAAGATCTATTTACTTCATTTAAGGATAACTGTGGTTTCGGGCTTTTGGCTTCGATAGACAATACGCCTTCACATAAAAATTTGGAAGATGCCATAACTTCACTCTCTCGTATGATGCATAGAGGAGCGATCGCCGCAGATGGTAAAACGGGTGATGGTTCAGGACTTTTACTTTCTCTGCCTAAAACATTTTTTGAAAAAAAGGCTGCTGAAGAGGGGATCTTTCTACCTGATACCTATGCGGTCGCGATGGTCTTTTCAAACAAGGAAAGTGACTTTGATGTCATTACCAGAGTATGTCACAACAATGATCTAAGGGTCATCTATACCCGTCCTGTACCGGTAGACACCAATGCACTGGGAGAGCAGGCACTTGCATCACTTCCAACCATGAAACAAGTGTTTGTTGTACCTAGTTCTGCTGTGGCTGTCAACAGATTTGAAGCGATGATCTATCTTTCCCGCAAAGAGATCGAAGCGGAACTGATGGATGATGAGACGTTTTACATTCCTTCTTTCTCTACCTCTGTTGTTTCATACAAAGGGCTCGTGATGCCTACGCACATCAAAGAGTTTTATCAGGATCTTGCCGATCCTGACTTTGAAATTTCATTTTGTTTATTCCACCAGCGTTTCTCTACCAATACACTTCCTCAATGGAAGTTGGCACAGCCGTTCAGAATGATCGCCCATAACGGTGAGATCAACTCGGTCACGGCGAACCGCTTTAACGTTGCGGCAAAAATGGCAACGGTCAAATCAGAGGTATTTACCGATGAGGAGATGGATAGACTGAAAAATGTGATCCAGAAGGGTATGTCAGACTCTGCTTCTCTGGA
>JAMONL010000095.1 GCA_027065815.1 Sulfurovum sp. | reverse complement strand
ATAGATATCGATATGAAGTTTTAAATTGAAAGGAAAATGATGCGTGAGCTTCCCAAAAAATTTGGTGACCAGAGTGAAAGCCTTGCCACTTTGTTTTTGGAGCAGGAAGGTTATGTCATTATTGAGCGGAACTACTTCGCTAGAAAGCTTGGGGAGATCGACATTATTACTATGCAGGGTAATGTGCTTCATTTCATTGAGGTGAAATCCGGAAAAGCAGATTTTGACCCGATTTACAATGTTACTCCTGCCAAACTTCGAAAAGTGATCAACTCAGCACAGTATTATATGAAAAGCAAAAACCTGGATCTCTCTTTTTCCATTGATGCGCTTATTATCCGTGGGGATGAAGTGGAGTTTATTGAAAACGTTACGCTATAATATCTGCTGATACTGGTGTAAAGGTGTACTTATGGTGGAGAAAAAGTTTAATAAAATTGAACGTCTTAAACAGACACTGCACCCTGGTGAATATACTAAGAAGCTTCAGACCCTGAACTGGCATGAAATAGATGAGTCAGACCGTTTTTACTTAAAGAATTTCGGTATCTATAACATTAAATTACGGCCGGACAGTTTTATGTTGAGAGTGCGTATTGATGGTGGTCTCATTAGTTATGCAAAACTTGAACAGATTGCAGGTATCGTTGAAAAATACAGTTTAAAATTACTTCTTACCTCCCGTGCGCAGTTGGAGCTACATGGTATCTCTCCAAATAATGTCTATGAGATCTATACCTATTTAAAATCTTGCAATATTTCTACATCACAAACTTTAACAGATAATTTTAGAGCGATCGTAAGTGACCCTTACGACGGAAAAGCACTGGACAGTCATATAGAGTGTTATCCTATCATTAAGAAGATCAATCAGTTGATCATAGATAATCCTAAATGGATAGGTATGATCCCCCGTAAGTTCAATACAGCACTGATAGGCAGAGAGAGACCGCTTGTCAACCCTTGGGGGAATGATCTGCTTTTTGCTTTAGCCAAAAAAGAAGAGAGAGTCGGTTTTAATGTCTATCTTGGTGGGAAAAATTCAGAAGTGGCTAAGTCGGCAAATATCTTTGTATTGCCGAAGGATGTGTTAAAACTTTTTGAAGCAGTGGCACTTACGTATCATGAGCATGGACTTAGAGGCAGTCGCTCTAAAACACGTATGTTTCACTTGATCGAGAATGCAGGGATGGATCAGGTCAGAATTTGGATTGAAGAAAAGCTCGGATTGGAACTAGAAAGTGCCGGGGAGTTACAAATGAGAGCATCGGAGTACAGATCAAAAACAGTATTGAAAAGTAGTACTTTGGGAGCAATATATACTACTCGATACGGTGAAAGCAGTGTAGATGAATTGAGAGAGATGCTTGTGTTGGCAAAACAGTATCAGGCAGAGATCCGTTTGGGAGCGGATCAGAATTTTCATCTGATCCCTTCATCAGAAAGTATTGTATCCCCTGCAAAGGCCGAAACACTTTTGACCGCCTGTGCCGGTTCACGTTATTGTCCGCTCTCTTTGTGGGATATCAAACAGGATATGTCCGAACTTCCGATAGAGGATCTTAAAACATATCAGATCTCTATGGGGTTCAGCGGTTGTTTGAAAGGTTGCGGCAGGCATTACCATAGCGATATCGGTCTGATCGGACTGAGAACCAATCTCTATGGAGAAACGGAAAAAGCATTCAGGATCTTTTTGGGTGCAACACAGTCTCCTGTTGCTGTGCCTTCCCGTATGCTTTATTACTCAGTGCCACTGCGATGTTCTCAAAGTCTTTTTGATGTGATCCTCGAAGATTTTAAACTTAGTGGATATACATCATTTGCAAACTTCTCACATGAAATACTGAACCGGTATGAGATAGAACTTTTACAGTTGTGGTACCTTTTCAGGCAAAGCTATACCTCTGAGAGTCTGTTGTTGTTAAATCTTTTTCTCGACACCTCTGAGGGGACAAAGAACATAGAACTTTTTACCGAGATCAAAGCCTTGGCAGATCAAAAAGAGGTCATGGAATATAATGAATTGACCAGGATATTGAGTCATCAATTGTGGGATCAGTAGCAGATGTGTTATAATGGCTTCTAATTTATTTATAAAGAAAAAATAATGAAACTCAGTAATGAACAATTGACACAGTTTGAAAAAGACGGTTTTTTGCTTTTAAAAGATTTTGCCGGTCTTGAACTTTGTGATACCATCAAAGACATAGCCAAAGCACACTTGAAACATATGGTACCGCCGATCGAGACGGAATTTGAATATGTGGGAAAATCCAAAGAAGAGCGTGAACGTGTCTCGGATGCCCATTCTGAACAGATAGAAAAACGTATTACCGTGCGTAGACTACGACAAGTATATCATCGTGACATTGTGTTTAAACAGTGGATGGAAGATGAAAAGATCCGTCCGATTTTAAAGCAGATACTGGGAGAAGCACCTACCATTACCATTGCTCATCACAATTCCATCATGACAAAAATGCCACACAGTTCTACTGCAACATCCTGGCATCAGGATTTTAGGTACTGGAATTTTGAGAATGATAATTTGGTCTCTGTATGGCTTGCCCTCGACAATGAAAATAAGAGAAATGGTGTGCTTGAATTTATTCCGGGAAGTCATAAAATGGATTTTTCTGCTTCACAATTTGACGAAAAAGAGTATTTCTCAGATTCTTTGGATCTAAACAGGGAAATTATCACTACAAAAGTTTCTTATGAACTGAAAAAGGGTGATGTGGTTCTTTTTCACTGTAAACTTCTGCACAGAGCAAACCGAAATACTGCAGATGAGCCTAAAATATCATTTGTCTATACTGTAAAAGGATGTACAAATGATGCTATTGAAAGTACAAGGTCAACAGAATATGAAGAAGTTGAACTGTATTGAGTACACAGAAATTCTACACTTTTCAGATACAATAAGGAAATTATGAAAAATTGACAAAATAATTAATATAAGCTATAACTCATTAACAAAAATAAGATATAATCTTAGAATTAAAAATACAAAAGGATGTAAACATGGCAAAATATGTAGAATTAACAGCAAGTAACTTTGAAGCAACAGTAGCTGAAGGTGTAACAATGGTAGACTTTTGGGCTCCATGGTGTGGACCTTGTAGAATGATCGCTCCTGTAGTTGAAGAATTGGCTGAAGATTTTGAAGGAAAAGCAACCATCGCTAAAGTAAATACAGATGAAGAGCAAGATCTTGCTGTTAAATACGGAATCAGATCGATCCCTGCGATCCTTTTCTTCAAAGATGGTGAAGTAGTAGATCAAATGGTAGGTGCAGCTTCTAAAGATGCATTTGCAGAAAAAATCAACGCACAACTGTAAGTTGTACTTCAAGGCAGAAAGAAGATCTTTCTGCTTTCTCCTCATCTATCTATAAACTCTCTTCCAAAAATTATTAACCAAGTATTAAAAGTGTATAATTCTCCTATTATTTATCTAAAATATTTGATTAAAAATTTTAACTATTTTAAGGATCTAAAATGTTAGATTGTGCAATTATCGGTGGCGGACCAGCGGGCTTAACGGCAGGACTCTATGCGACACGTGGCGGACTGCAGAATGTCACGATGTTTGAAATGGGAATGCCTGGTGGTCAGATCACGCAGAGTTCAGAGATAGAGAACTATCCTGGGTTTTTTGAACACGATAAAACAGGTATGGATTTTATGAATACCTGGCAGGATCAGTGTTTCCATTTTGGTCTTAAACATGAGATGAAAAAAGTGGAACGTGTGGCTAAAATAGGTGAGCATTTCACCATTACACTCGAAGGCGGAGAGACCGTTGAGTCTATGACAGTCATTGTCTGTACGGGTTCTACACCTAAAAGAGCCGGTTTCAAAGGAGAAGATAAATTCTTCGGAAAAGGGGTCAGTACCTGTGCGACCTGTGACGGATTTTTCTATAAAAATAAACCTGTTACTGTATTAGGTGGCGGAGATACTGCACTGGAAGAGGCATTTTACCTCTCCAATATCTGTTCGGATGTCTATGTGGTACACAGAAGAGATACGTTCAGGGCGGCACCTCCAACACTTGACAGAGTGAAACGAAAAGAGAATATTCATCTCATTACGGATTCTGTCATCGAAGAAGCTGTGGGTGATGCTATGGGCTTGACCGGTGTAGATATTAAAAATGTCAAGACAGATGAGATCACACATATGGACAATACAGGACTTTTTGTTTTTGTCGGGCATGATGTCAACAATGATGTTTTAAAAGATGAAAATGGTGCATTCATTTGTGAAATGAATGACTGGGGGCAGGTCATTGTCGATTTGAGCATGAAAACGTCTGTATCAGGGCTTTTTGCCGCAGGGGACATGCGTATTGAAGCCCCTAAACAGGTCGTTTCTGCAGCGGGTGACGGTTCGATCGCAGCATTGCAGGTGATTTCATATATTCAAGAACAACAATAAAGGATTGTCAAAGATGGTAAAAGTAGGTATTGTCGGTAGTACAGGTAGGATGGGTGAACACCTTATTAAAAATGTCTTGGAAGATGAAGCATTGAGCCTTGCAGGTTTGCATGTCTTTGATGAGCTGAAGGTGACTGTACCGGATGAGGTATTGGTCACAAACAGTATGAAAGCTTTGCTCGAAGCATGTGATGTGATCATTGATTTTTCTGCACCTGTGGCAACGCAGGAATTGTGTGAGGAAGCGCTGAAAAACCCTAAAGCATTGGTGATCGCAACGACAGGATTTACGGCACATCAGCAGAATCTTCTGACAGAAGCAGCCAGAGAGATGCCGGTACTTTATGCTTCCAATATGTCTGCAGGGATCGCTTTGTTAAAGCAATTGGTCGAGCAGGTTTCTGCAACCTTGAAAGATTTTGATATAGAAATCGTTGAACAGCACCATAGACATAAAGTGGATGCTCCAAGCGGAACTGCATTGACATTGGGTGAATTTGCAGCCAAAGGGCGCGGTTTGGATCTGGATGATGTTCGTGTTTCAGGGAGAGACGGCCAGATCGGGGCAAGAAGTAAAGATGAGATCGCTGTCATGGCGCTTCGCGGCGGTGATATCGTTGGTAGGCATACGGTCGGTTTTTACAATGATGGTGAGTTTTTGGAACTGAACCATACGGCAACCAGTAGAGAGACTTTCTCAAAAGGTGCGATCCGTGCAGCCAAATGGCTTGTAGACCAGGAGAATGGTCTTTACTCAATAAATGATTGTTTAGGAATTTAATATGTGTGCAATAGTGGGTGTCTTCGGTGCAAAAAAAGCTTCTACAGTAGCGTATTATTCGCTTTTTTCCATGCAGCATCGCGGGCAGGAGGCTACAGGTATTTCTGTGGCGAATGGCGAGCGTATCTCTGTCTATAAAAAACGCGGAATGGTTGCAGATGTCTTTTCGCAGGACACACTGGACAGTATGGAAGGCGGATGCGCGGTAGGGCATAACCGTTACTCTACTGCCGGATCGGAGTCAACCGGTGATTCTCAGCCGGTCTTTGCCAAATATAAATTGGGTGAGATCTCTGTTGTTCATAACGGGAACCTGATCAACAAACTTGAAGTGAGAAATGAGCTCATTGACAGAGGTGCTATTTTCCAGACAGATATGGATACCGAGAATATTATCCATCTGATCGCAAAGTCCCAAAAAGATGCTTTGGTCGACCGGATCAAGGATATGCTGACCAAGATCGAAGGAGCTTATTGTCTGGCGATCCAGAGCCGTTCAAAAATGTTCGTGATCCGTGACCGTTTTGGTATCCGTCCGCTCAGTCTCGGTAAACTCAAAGACGGAGGATGGATCGTAGCGTCTGAAACCTGTGCTTTTGAGCTTGTGGGTGCAGAATTTGTACGTGATGTAAAGCCAGGAGAAATGCTGATATTTGAGGGGGAAAAAGAACCTCTCTCCGAGCAGGTCTTTGAACCTGACTATCACCCTTGTGCTTTTGAATATATCTATTTTGCAAGACCGGATTCCATCATTGACGGCAAGAATGTGTATAGAATGCGTCTGGAGATGGGTAGAAAACTGGCGGAAGAAACACCTGTTGACATAGACCTTGTGCTCCCTGTACCGGATTCTGGCGTGGCAGCAGCCAGAGGATATGCGGATGGAATGGGTGTACCTTTTGAGATGGGGATCGTAAGAAATCACTACGTGGGTAGAACCTTTATTGAACCCACACAGGCAATTCGGGACTTAAAAGTAAAACTCAAACTGTCACCGATCAAGCATTTGATCGAAGGCAAGAGGGTTGCGATCATTGACGATTCTCTGGTACGCGGTACCACTTCCAAGCAGATAGTCAGAATGCTTAAAGAGGCAGGTGCCAAAGAGGTGCATATGCGTATTGCAGCACCGGAGATCAAATATCCTTGCCGTTACGGGATAGATACACCAACCAAAGATGAGCTTATCTCTACCAAGTATACGCCCGAAGAGATCGCTGCCAATATGGGTGCGGACTCTTTAGGGTTCCTCTCTATAGAAGGACTTAAGGAATCGCTTGGGAAAGAAAGAAACTATTCATTGGTCAGTTTTGACGGTAATTACTTTGCCGGAGGTAATGAACATACTCCGGGTTGTGCAGGAGGGTGCTAAAAGGCGCATATCTTGCACCTGCGCACACATGTTTTAATATTTTTTTCTTTTTAAGAGTATCGCTTTAAAAGCTTGCGTGATCTCTTCTGCCTGAACCAAACCTTCTAAAAAGATCTCTCCATTAAGTGTAAAACTGGGATCTTGTGAGATGCCTGCCTCTACAGCTTTGAGTGTATCATATTCATATTTGAATTCCACCCTTATTGGTAAATGCTTTATGGCACAACTGAGTCTTTTTGAAAGTTTTGCCGTGTTTAGTTTACTGCCATAGAGAGTAGCATGCAGCAGAGGATATTTTGAATGAGAGGCATTGAGTACCTCTCCCTCCTGCATACTATGACATGTCTGTGGCATCTTTTTTCTTTTCTTTATCAAGTATATAAGTGAACATCGGCACGTAGATAAGCACCGTAAAGGTCAGTAGTCCCCCGATACTCACATCTGCCAGAGGGCTCAGCCTCTCAAGTCCAACTGCCTGTTCAAGGGCAATAGGCAGCATCCCTGCGATCGTACCGAACGTGGTCATCATGATCGGTCTGAAACGTACACGCATGGCCTCTTTGGCACTCTCGAACGGCGAGTCTCCCTCATCTTTGTATTCCTGATAGAAATCGACGAACAGTACGGCATTTTTAATGATGATACCAAAGAGCAGCAGAATCCCAAGCATACTCGGCAGACACATCGGCTTGTCAAAGAAAAGCATACTCCATACTGCGCCGGTCATGGCAAGCGGCATCACCAGAATCATCACAAGTGCCAGTTTTAAAGAGCGATAAATCGCCATCAATGTAAGCACCAGCAGTATCAGTCCCAGTCCCAGTGCTTTGGCCATACGCTGAAAACTGTCATCGATGGCTACAATACTCCCAGCCTGGACGATTTCCACATTATCCAGCTTCTTCTCCTTTATCAGCTTCTTCGCCGCATCGGTCAGATGGGTGATAGGCTGCTTGGAACGGTAACCGTTGAGGTCGAGACTGTAGACCATCTTATCACGTTCTATTTTGGAGTAGGTCAAATGTTTCTTGATCGTCGCAAGTGCTTCGAGTGGTATCTCACCGGATTTTGTCGAAATGGGAAGTAGCCGAAGCGTTTCAATGTCTTTGGAAAATTTTCCCTTAAGGTAAAGCCTGACATACTGAGCATTCATCGAAGCCAGATTGGAGTTGATACCTATCACCTGACCTTTGATCGGCAGCTGCATGATGATCTGATAGGGTGTGATGCCGTAGCTGAGTGCTTTGTTCTCATCAATATCAAGGTTGACTTCTGTAAAATCCTTATCCCAGCTTGCAGAGATGGAGGTCAGCCCCTTGATCTCGTGCATAGCCTCTTCAACCTTATGTGAATAGGGAACCAGACCCTCTAATGTAGGTGATTTCAACCGAAGAACCAGCGGTGCATTAATGGTGGAGACCGCCGTTGCACCAAAGTCAAATACGTCGTTTCGTTTGACACCTTCAAGTGCGGCGATCTTGTTTCGAAGTATCTCTTCAATCTCCCAGATCGTCTTTTTCCGTTCGAAACGGTTGACCATGTTGATTGTGATGGTCGCCTCGGTAGGAAGATTCCCAGACCCCAGGCTCAGAACCCCGGGTTCTGTACCGAAAGCCACAGAACTCATGACAAACCAGGGCTGTTCTTTCAACCATTTCAACACGGGCGCAAGCCTTTTCTCGGCACTGTCTACCGTATCGTTTGAGCTGAACATGATCTGTGCTTTGATGATCCCGGTATCCATAGGCGGCATGGAGTCCCGTCCCAGTGTAGGCATGACATTCTTCAAAGAGATCATCATTACAAACATCCCACCGCCGATGAGTATCATCCGTTTGAAAATCCTCATTTTTCTCCCGTTTGTAAAGTTCAAGATCCCCAGAAATGGTGCAATGAACTTGCCTATTGTTTTGGGGTAAAATTGGCTTATGACCTGCTCCACTTTCGTTCTTTGTGTTCCGTTCTTGTAGAGACGCTCCGAAAGAATAGGGATAAAGGTAATAGAGAGAAAATAACTCACAACCAGTGCCACGATGAGTGTTGAGATGAGCGGATGGAAGATCTTCTCGGGGAATCCGCCGATGAACATCAGTGGAAACAGAATGGCAATGGTGGAGAGGGTACCGGCAAACACTGGTTTAACCACCTCTTTGGTTCCGTTGCGTATGGCTGTTTGCAGATCTTCCTTACCATCGTTCAGATGCCGCTCGATATTTTCAAGTACCACGACCGCGTCATCGGTCAGCATACCCAGGGAGAGGATGATCGCAGTATAGACCAAAATATTCAGCTCTCCACCCGTTAGCCAAATAATGGCGATGGAAGCGAAAAAGACCATTGGGATAGATGCCCCTGCTGCTACGATCGCACGGAAATTTCCCAAAAAGAGCATGATGACGATAAGTGTATAGATAATGGCATCCTTGAGGGCATCGAGCATATTGCTGTTGGATTGCTCAACCAGTATTCTCTGGGTATCACTGATCTCGAAGTTTATATTGGGGTATTTGGCTTCAAGGTTCTTCATCTCGGCACGGGCAGCGGTACTGACACCAAGTACACTTCCGCCCGGTGCTCTCTGTACAGCCAGAGCGATGGCATCCTTTCCGTTCCCTATGTACCCGCTAGTTCTTCTCTTGTAAGACCATTTGACATCGGCAATGTCTCCTAGTCTGACATTGGGCATGATCTGAAGCTGTTTGAGTTTTTCGACATTGTCTTTTTCTCCATAGAATGTCACTGTATAGAAATCGTTGTTACCCTTGATGAACCCGATAGGTATATCACGGTTCAGGGCACCGATGGACTTACTCACCGTTTCAAAGTTCACATTGTATTTCTTGGCCTTGAAAGGATCAACCTCTATGTTTATGGCACTCTGGTAGCCTCCAAAGACTTCTACATTTCCGATGTCTTCATTGCTCAGTAGCGTGGGTTTGATAAAACTGTCTGCAATTTTGCGTATATCCGCCAGATCGATGTTATTATTTTTAGGACTCAATGCGATCACATCAACGGGAAGGGTAAATGCCCCTACCGTATAGACCGCAGGATTTGCCTGTGGCGGTAGTTTGGATTTTGCAATGCTGAGTGCATTGGATACGTCGACTGCAGCGGCATTGAGGCTTTTGTCATATCCGAAAGTGATTTTAACAATAGAATAATTGGCAACATTCACACTGCTGACATCGGTGACCAGACTGAGCCTTGAAACTTCCTCCTCTATGGGTTTGGAGACAGTATTGGCAGCTACCTGTGCTGTAGCTCCCGGCACAGAGGTGATCACCACGACTTCAGGTGGATTGGAATCGGGGAAAAGGTTTTTTGGAAGAGAGAAAAGCCCCACCATACCCATCATAAAGAACATGGCAATGAGCGCATACAGCACATAGTGCCGTTTATAGAAAAAGTCGAACATAGCCTACTCCTCGATCTTTAAACGGTAACCGCTCACTAGTCTCAAAAGGATGTCAGGCTTGGCTTTCACCAGCATTTTTCCTTTAAGATCTTCTTTAATGACAATTCCCTGCTCGGCACTCTGCACAATGTGCACCTCTTTGGGGAGAGCCCTATTTTTGTCTATGAGAAGGACATAGCTTTTGCCGTTACGGTTCAATATGGTGTCAAATGGCAAGAGTGCCGCCGGCTTTTGAAAGACTACTACATCGATTTCCACTCTGTCTCCTGCGGTCAGATTGTGTTCTGTCACGAACGCTTTGTATTCGTTCAAACCGTGAAAAGTCGTTCTGAGATTATGCAGCGGATAATGCTTTCCGCTAAAAATAACTGCTTTGGGATCCAGGTTCTGAGGGACACGTACCAGCAGACTGAAGTTGCTGTCAGCACTGATCTGAAGCAGCGGTTTTCCCGGCATCGCCATATCACCGGTTGCCGTGAATACTTTGGATATCGTACCCGTAACAGGCGCTTTAAGTGACTCATAGCCCAGCTGATTCTTCAAAACATCCAGTTCAGCTTTCATTCCGGCAATGGCAGACTGCTCTTTTTGAAGCTGCTCAATGGAAGCACCTTTAACCTTGAAGAGGTCTTCTGTACGTTTATGGCTTCTTTGCAGGTTTAAAAGTGCTACCTTCTTTGCACGGATCTTTGCATTCAAATCTGTAGTGTCCAATGTGACGATAACTTCACCCTTCTGCACATGGGCACCGCTTTTCTTGGTATTGTCTATGCGTGCAGCGATACGGGAAGAGAGTTTGACATCCGACTCATTCATGCTCAGTGCGAGATAGGGCAGTGTCAGTGTGACATCGGCGATCCTGGGTACAAAATGCTTAATGACAATAGGATAGATGGTCGCCGGCGGTGTTGCCGCATTTCTGGCTTTTCTTTCTTGTAGCGTAAAAATAGCAAGTACCACCAATGTTGCAATCACGATCAGTATAAGTATTATTTTAATAGTTTTTTTCATTTTACGATCCTTCTCAAATCATTTCCATATATAACGGCAAGTTGTGCTATGTCTTGCCATTTTTGTGCTTTTGCTTTATGTAGTGCTGCTTTGGCATCAGCAAGGGCATCTTCGTAACGCAGGTACTCTTCTTCTGTGATAGACTCATTTTCCAGTGAGACTTTTGCAATTTTTAAAAGTTTTTTTTGATCTGTCACACTTGTATATGCCAAAGAAACAGATTTTCTTAAAAGCCTTATTTCTCTCTCTAGCTGTTTTGCCTGTACAGTTAACGTATGCTGTGTTTGATCCAATGTCGTTTTCTCTTGCAGGTAAGCAACTCTTGCCTGTTGGGAAGCCGTACTTTTGGAAGAATCAAAAATAGGCATAGAGACATAGATTCCCGCAGAACCGAATCCTTCTCTCAGAGATTTTCCATTATTGTAAGCATCAGCCTGACTGTAGGTGTAGTCTCCTTTGGTTACAATGCTGGGAATATAGGCTTCATCTGCTGCCTGTACACCTTTTTTACTGGCTGCCACTTTCTTTTGTAAAGGTTTCAATGCAAATATCTCACCTTTTCTTATACGGTTTTTTTCATATATGGATACACTTTGGTTTAAATGTATTCCTGTCAGTGTCTCTATCTTTGAAGTCAGTAAATTGATATTTTGGTCTATGTCGTTCATCGCGATATCGAGTGTATTGATGTGACTGTTGAGTATAAAAATGGCACTTTCAGGTGTGCGGCCCTCTTTGACTTGCATTTTTGTAGTTATCTCTGTTTGCTGAATAGAACGTTTTTTAGACATAAGCGCTGTTTTTAAAGATTCCAAATAGCGTAATTGTGCCACTGAACCTACGACAATCGCCTCCCGTTGAATGAAGTTCAGCTTTTTTCTCTCTTTGGCTGCCAAATGGAGCAGTGATGCTTTCTCTTTTAACGTATAAATGGATTTAACAAAAAGAGGCCAGGTAAAATTTAAACCTTCATGTAAAATATTTTTACTAAAAGGCTGTCCAATACTTTGGTCTTGAACCATACGTATCAATTCGTTAGGAGCAACGGGTAACATTCCATTGGGTGAAGAGTACATTTCATAGCCTCCATAAAGGTTCACTGTAGGCATTAACTTATCAGAAACTGCCTGTTTCCCCAAAAGACTTTTTTCAACATTGAGTGTATCGAGTCTGTTTTCCGGTCTTTGTTCCAATGCATTGAGTAAAGAAGTAATAGAACTAGCATGAAGCTGTAAAGAAAGAGCCATCCCTGCCAAAAGTAATGTGTATTTCATTGTGAAATCTCCTTATGTATAATACGTTCTATGTTATCCAGTACATAATCTGCTATTTTTTCACTGCTGCAATGTGCACAGGTATCAACTTTTATGTCGTCAAGTTGCGAAGCTTTAAGGCGAAGTGAATGTGTGGTGACCATAAGATTGAGTGTACCCAGCACCATAAAGTAGACTACCATCGGTTGTACTTCTCTAAAACAGCCTTTCTCTTCCCCACGTTTAAGAATGTCGCAAAAGAGTGCAAAAAGCTGCCGCATAGAAATAAATAACATTTCATGAATGACAGCGCCACTGTCACTCAGCTC
>JAMONL010000094.1 GCA_027065815.1 Sulfurovum sp. | reverse complement strand
TCTCTAAAGACTTGGCTATCTCTGGGGAAAGATCTGTACCATGGCACTTCAGACAAACTTTCTTGGCTACAAGCGGTTTGTATACTCTGGTCGTATCGCCGTCATGGACCACTTTAATGTCTTTTGCCGTAAATGTTTTTGCCTCGATCGACTTCACATAATCATCCATCACCTTTTGATCTAAAGCGTCAGCCGTATTGTTCTTTGCATTTCTTACTTTGAGTGAAGTTCTTCGTACTTTTGCATACTCCGGCAGCTTTTTATTGATGTTTTCGGTGATCTCATTGGCTTGAGCCGTACAGAAACCCAGTGCACCCATACCTGATTTGTCTTCTTTCATTTGTGCCTGAAGTTCAGTTTTAAGTGCCCCACCAAGCATTTTAATATACTTGATCCCTTCTTGTTTCACTGCCATGTCATCTGCCATAGTAGCAGAAGTCAGTAAAATAGCTGAGAGTAAAATAGTGTTTAATTTCATATTTGATCCTTATAATAATGTTTAATACTTGTAGGATTATAAATGATTTTTCTTAATCTAGTGTTAATGCAATTGAATCAATACACTTCTGGTTGTTTCTCTAACCTGTTCTATATGTTTAACCAGTGTATTGGTGGCATTTCTGTTACGTTCAATGCGCTTCCAGTTTTTTTGCCAGCTGTTTTTTAGTACTTCCGTTGTCGCTTCACATTCAGGAGAGATAAAAAGAGCCAGATCATCTATGAGCCCTTATATAGGTATTATAATTCAAGTGCTTTCTTCTTCCCTCCAACAAGCCAGTATGCAAGGGCGAGACCAACGATCACTATGGCAATGATCAGTAGTTCTAGTCCTTTTTCAGAAGAGAGAGAATAGATAAGCACTTTTCGAATGAGTGCAGCCATCGCAAGCATAATAAATGCTCCTATAGCAAAGCCTTTGCCCTGAAGATGATTTATTTCTTCATGTATGAGTTCTATAGCCGCCCATAAAACAAGTAGTGAACCAAGCACAGTTAAGATACCTTTTTCTATGCCAATATCTGAGAAAAAGAGTAGATAAATATCGTACACAAATAAGCCCACAGCAAAGAATGCAACAAGTGCCAGTGCACCTGCAAGAAAATAATTGATGTATGAGTTGAACTTTTTCAGACCTGTTAAAATACCTTTTTCTATTTTGGAGAGCGAAAGAAATTTACTGAGCTCCTCTTCTCTGTAGGAGCTGGTCAACGAGTCCAGGTTCATATCGATGATCTTCTCCACCGCTTTGATCTCTTTGACATGATGTTCTTTATTTGAAAAGTTATCTTCTATACTTCTAAGCACAAAAGTTCTTACAAAAGTAAATGCAGAGTTGACGTAGTGTGTCGGCAGACCTATACGGACATGTATCTCCCCTATTTTATAGAGGTATAGAAAGTACGGCAAGTCATACTGCCCGCAAAAAAGGTTGATGAACCACTCTTTGATTTTTTGCCGGTGGTACTCAATGATCTGTTTGTTTTTAAGGAATTGCGCTGTTTTACCAAAGCCCCAGATATAATCATAAAACTCATCTACAAAAGTATCTGCAAGTTCTCTCATGCGCGGCTGTAACTCTTTGAGAAGCATCTCCTCTTCATCTGTAAATTTATAGTGTTCTTTCAGGGTTTTGTAATCTAGCATGAGATCTCCTTGGGTATAGTGAATTTATTATACCCCAATTTCATCAGGAGTCAAAAAGAGCTATTGTTTTGTGAAAGAATCGTTTTTAATATGTATGCATCACCTGCTTCTACCGTTACTACTTCATTTAATGTATTGGCACTCTCTATACAAAGCATGGTTTTGTAATCACTGAGATCAGAAAAGTTATTTTTAAAATCTTTACCCGGGTTCCAGACCACAACGGTATTTGAGCCTATGGTCTGTACCTCTATCTCTTCAACACTCAGAGGGGTAACTACATTTTCATAAACTCTGTCAACCTCAGAGCTAAAGCAGAGCTTTCCTTGTTGCGGGTTATTGTAGGTATCGGTCAGTTTGTCATAATACTTTGTCTGATCCAACCCTTCAACACAGGCACTTGAAATATCTTGCATCAGAAGATAGGTATGTAAAGCCTGCGTGATCACAAAAGGCTCTGCCCCTGTGTTCTTGGTGATGAGTGAAAGTTCCAGTCTGTCTGACATGATGATCTCAAGCTGTAATTCAAACAGATAGGGCCAGAGTTTTAAAGTCTCTTCTGAACTTTTCAACGCCAAGATGATCTTTGTACTGTTGTTTTTATCTATCTCTTCTGTACTTACATGTGTCCACAAGCTTGTTCTGGCAAATCCATGATTTGGAAGAGAAGAGTCTGAAGGATGCACACCAAACCATGGCCAGCAAAGAGGCACCCCACCCCTGATGGCTTTCCCCACTTTAAAGTGAGAGGTATCACTTAAAAATAACAGAGGGGCTTTTCCTTTGACCCTAAAGTCAAAGATATGTGCGCCCTGCAGAGCAATTTTGATGCTGCTTAGGGCATTGGTGACTTCAATGTATTCAAGTTCGTTTTTTATTTTAAGTGTTTGCATGATGTTATTATACGTTAATACCTCTTTCTCTCCAAGTACTTGTTATATGCTTTATTACGTAGCTATTGAAATGTAAATTTCAATTTCATTAAGACCCTTGTAATATTCAAAATCAGTTTTGTATATTCTTTTATATTGAGAATTTTCATTTGAAAAATATTCCCAAATCTCACCCCAGGTTTCTA
>JAMONL010000093.1 GCA_027065815.1 Sulfurovum sp. | reverse complement strand
CTTTTATTTATCAAGAGACTATTAAGTGCTGCACTCTTTTAGAGAGCTGTTTGTCCTGTTTTCAGGGCTGTATATTTTAGAAATAAAGGAAAAATTATGTTAAAAATTAGTGAATATATGTATGGAAATAAAGTTTATCAAAAGAAATATGTTAAAAAGAATGATCAAAAGCTTGAAGAATTGGCTCTTAACGGGCAAACACCTCAGGCACTTTTTATTGGCTGCGTTGATTCCCGGGTCTTACCCAATCTTATTACCGATACAGGTCCGGGAGATATGCTGATTGTTAGAAATGTGGGAAATTTTGTGGCAACGCTGGAAGAGAGTCTTTCCGAGACCTCAACCGCATCTGCCATTGAGTTTGCTGTCAAGGTTCTAAAAGTAAAAGAGATCATTGTTTGTGGGCATACCCAGTGTGGTGCGATCTATACGATCTACAGCGATTTGGATGCTGTGACTTTTCCTCATCTTGCACAATGGTTGGATCACGGTGAAAAAGTGAAAGAGAAGGTTACACAAATGCATGGGACTTTTCAAAGTAGAGATGCAATGCTTAGAACAGCAGAAAAAGTTTCTGTTTCCGTACAGCTGGAAAATCTTTTAACCTACCCTTTTGTAAGAGAGGCAGTAGAAAAAGATAGACTCAAACTGCATGGATGGATCTACGATATACAGACAGGAGAGATCTCTTGTTATGATCCTGTTGAAGATACATTTAAGAGGCTTGAAGATGTTGATGTCGGTGAGGTAGGAACATGAAAAATGAATATTTAGGCAACTATACAAAATATGTAAAAGATGACTTGCGCGCAAGTGTAGTGGTCTTTTTGGTTGCGATCCCTCTTTGTTTAGGGATCGCTCTGGCTTCAGGGGCACCAATGTTCTCAGGTTTGATCGCTGGTATTGTTGGTGGTATCGTCGTTACACTTATCAGTGGTTCACAGTTGAGTGTTTCCGGCCCAGCTGCAGGTCTTGCTGTTATTGTTTTTATGGCCATTGAAACTTTGGGATCTTTTCAGGCTTTTTTGGTAGCTGTTGTGCTTGCAGGTATTTTGCAGGTACTTATGGGTTATCTCAAAGCTGGTACGATAGGTGCTTTTTTCCCTTTTTCTGTCATTAAAGCGATGCTTGCGGCAATTGGTCTTATCCTCATTATAAAACAGATACCTCATGCTTTTGGCTATGATGGCAGTTTTGAGGGAGATGATAGTTATATGCAGGGGAGTTTTGCCTCAAGTTTTACAGATATCACTACAGCTTTGAGTCAGATATCTCTTACCGCAACATTTATCTCTTTTGTTTCTCTCTTTCTATTATTTGCATGGGAACGTCCTTTTATTAAAGATAGTTTTGTTGGTCGTTATCTGCCAGGTGCATTGGCTGTGGTATTGTTTGGTGTCATTGTGAATATAGTAGTTGCATCACTTTCTCCTATATTGGCACTTGGACAGAGTCATCTTGTCTCTCTTCCTTCTATGTATGGAGTGGGTGATTTTGTTGCACAGTTACAAAGTCCAAATTGGGCAATATTGTCTCAAGGTGATGTCTATGTAGTGGCTATTACTATTGCCATTATCGCGAGTCTTGAAACCCTTTTGTCTGTGGAAGCAGTTGATAAGATCGATCCTCTGAAACGTGTGGCACCAACGAACAAAGAGTTGAAAGCACAAGGTGTGGGGAATATCGTTTCTGGTCTGCTGGGTGGTTTACCCATTACTGCTGTAATCGTGCGAAGTTCCACCAATGTCTATAATGGCGGGAAGACAAAACTCTCAGCTTTTCTACACGGAGTATGGCTCTTGTTGGCGGTACTCTTTTTTGCGAAGTACCTTAATTATATTCCATTGGCATCCCTTGCGGCTATATTACTTTTTGTAGGATACAAATTGGCTTCTCCGGTTTTGTTTAAAGATATCTGGAGACAGGGGAAAGAACAGTTCATTCCTTTTATTGTGACGATTGTTGCTATCTTACTGACGGATCTACTGATAGGAATTGCCATAGGTATGACAGTGGGGCTCTTTTTTGTGATCAAGACCAATTACCACCGTTCCATCACTATGCAGCAGGAGGGAACATTTTATACCATTATCTTTAACAAAGATGTCAATTTTCTGAACAAAGCACTGCTGAGAAACTTTTTAGATCGTGTGGTGGATGGTTCAACACTGATCATTGACGGCAGTAAAGCGGAGTTCATCGATCACGATATTATGGAAACGATCGAAGACTATTTGATCACATCCAAAGAGAAGAATATACAGGTAGAGAGAAGGCTTTTTGTTGATCTCTCAGCGAAAAAAACGATTATATAGGTGATGAGGAAGGAGAGGGAAGTATTATTTTCTTCTCTCAAGCACTTCTTTCACTCCGTTAAAATCTTTCTCATCTCCAAAGCAGCTGTTGGAGTTGCAGATCATAAAGCCATCATTGGTATCTCCTTTAATGAGCGTAAAGGGGTGAGGCAGCGTATCAATATCGATGATATGGTCTTTGAGCTTATCTTCTTTGGCTTTGATGATAATGTCATCTTTGAGGTAGCGGATGGCCATACGGCTCATTTTAGGTGTAGAGATAGGTTGTCTCATCACATCATAAGAGTAGATCTCCAACGTCTTGAATACGAACTTTTTGTAGACGACATCGACAAGTGAAGAGATGGAGTAAAGTGCGTTGAGTATAGTGGAGACAGAAGAGGGGTAAGAGGTATCATAAATGTCCGCTTTGGTCTCAAACTCTCCACGAGAGAACAGCCATTTTCCATTCTCATAATACTTTTCAATAGAAGCGTTGATAAGCTTGGTCGCAGTAATAAGATACATCTCATCCAGAGTACTTTCATAGGCTTCAATGAGTGCTTCTGCCAAAAAGGCATAGTCTTCCAGAAAAGCATGGATCTTGGGTTCTTTGCCTATGAGTGTAGAGTGAAAGAGCTGAGAGTGGATATACATGGTCGAGAGCAGTTTGTCCAGAGATTTCAAAGCAGGCTTCAGGTATTTACTGTCAATACGTGAAGCTTTGAACAGTGCTGTGATCATCATGGCATTCCAGGAGACAATGACTTTTTTGTCAATGAACGGATAGATGCGTTTCTCCTCTCTGCGTTTTTTCAGTGCAGCAATGGCTTCATCATAGTAGGGAATATTTGTAAGAGAAGCAGGATCATCTACCCGGACAATATTTTTGCCTTCAAAATTTCCTTCTTTTGTGATGCTCAACGCTGCAGTCAATGCTTTATGGGCTTTTTCCGGTATGCCGGCTTTGCTAAAGGATTTAAGGGCTTTGTCATAGGTATAGACAAAATACTTCCCCTCCTGACCTTCCGTATCGGCATCGGAAGCGGAGTAGAAAAGTTTGTTTTCACTCATCTTCTCTAGCATGAAATCCAGTGTTTCAAAAGCAATATCTTTGTAAAAATCATTACCTGAAGCCTGATACGCTTTAATATACACGCAGGAGAGCAGTGCATTGTCATAAGTCATTTTCTCAAAGTGGGGTACTAGCCACTCGTTGTCTGTGGAGTAACGGCAGAAACCACCATCGACAAGGTCACGCAAACCTCCTTTCGCCATGGAAGAGAGAGATAACAGTGTCATATTCAGAGTTTCTTTGTCCCCTGTGATCTTGTAGAGATCTATGAGCAGGCTGAGTGTGGTAACCTGAGGGAATTTGGGTGCTTTGTTGAAACCACCGTTCTGATTGTCAAAAAGCTGTTTGGACTGGTCAATAAATCGTTCAATGATACTTTCGTCAAGCCGTGTGGCCTGTATCTTATCCTCTTTTGGGTTAAGGTGTTTGAGTATTTTGTCTGCTTCATTGATGAGCACATCTTTTTCATTTTTGTATTTGTCGGCGATGATCTCAAGCAGAGAAGGAAAACTCATCATACCGTATTTCGGTTCATCCGGAATATAAGTGGCAGAGTAAAAAGGTTTCAGGTCATCGGTCAGAAAAATAGAAGTAGGCCATCCTCCGGGACGACCGTTCATCAACTGATAAACATCCTGAAAATGTTTATCAATGTCAGGCCGTTCTTCTCTGTCCACTTTGATGGAAACAAAATGTTTGTTGAGTATTTTTGCTGTTTTTTCATCCTGAAAAGATTCATACTCCATCACGTGACACCAATGGCAGGAGCTGTAGCCAATAGAGAGGAAGATCGCTTTGTGTTCTTTTCGGGCTTTTTCAAATGCTTTTTCTCCCCAGGGGTACCAATCTACAGGATTGTCAGCATGTTGTTGGAGATACGGAGAATTTTCATTTTTAAGATGATTAGCCATTGGATACCTTTTGATTCATAAATGATTAATGGATTTTCGATAATATTACACAGCTTATACACATATCTTACTATAGAATGGTATAAAAGTTTAACAAAAAAGAGAGAAAATGGGAAATTTCATTAAAAAGTTACTGATTTTGAGTTTACTTTTGAGTACATTTGGATTTGGTGGTTTTCAAAGTGCACTGAAAAAGCAGAAATTTTTAACCCCTGATGAGGCTTTTCAGGTCACAGCACAGAAAAAAGGTGATGTGATCGAAACAAAGATCACTATAGCAGACAGAATACATGTTTATGATGACAATACGCTGCACTACAGGATCACATCGCCTTCAAAAATAGAACTCGATGTGAAACGTCCTGCTTCTCATGAACTGGATGGAGATAAGGTCTTTGAAAAAGAGATCCTGGTGAACATTCCCGTCAAAGAGATAGAATCAAAGGTCAAAGGTGATTATACGCTTGAGATCGAATTACTGGGATGTTCGGACAAAGGGATCTGCTATCAGCCCTTTGTAAAATCCTTTAATTTCAAAGGAAAAGAAGCAGGTATTTTTGACAAGATCTCCTCTTTGACCAAAGAAGGCAATACTGCCAAAATTGCAGATGTTTTAGGTTCTGAGAGTTCTTTCTTCATTATTTTACTTTTCTTTATTTTTGGTCTGTTGCTTGCACTGACCCCTTGTGTTTTCCCAATGATCCCAATTTTGTCGTCTATTATTGTTTCCCAGTCGGGTGAAGGTAAACCTTCTGTTGCCAAAGCTTTCTTTACTTCACTTGTTTATGTGGTCTCCATGGCATTGACCTATACTGTTGTGGGTGTGGTCGCGGGACTGCTCGGTGCAGATATCCAGGCAGCTATGCAAAATCCGTGGGTATTGACTATTTTTGCAGGAATGTTTGTAGCATTGGCCTATTCACTCTTTGGATATTATGAGATAGGTTTACCGGCTTCATGGCAGTCAAAACTCTCTAAAGCTTCAGATGATGCAGGGCAAAAAGGCGGTATTGTCGGTACAGCCATTATGGGTCTGCTTTCAGCACTCATTGTCGGTCCGTGTGTTGCGCCTCCTCTTGGTGGTGCGGTACTGTTCATCTCTCATACAGGAGATGCTTTGCTTGGAGGTGTGGCACTTTTTGTGATGAGTATGGGAATGGGTATGCCTCTTCTTTTGGTAGGTATCGGTGCAGGTAAATTCATGCCTAAGCCTGGCGGCTGGATGACAGCTGTATCTCAAGTCTTCGGTGTAATGATGCTTGGTCTTGCCATCTTTATGCTTGGCCGTATTCTTCCAAGTACTGTCACTATGATCCTGTGGTCACTACTCTTTATAGGGTCAGCACTTTATATGGGAGTATTCAACCCAAGTGCTGCAACAAAGGGTGCCAAAAAGCTTTTCCAGCTTTTAGCGGTTGTATTTATGCTCTATGGTGTCTCTCTTTTTGTAGGTGCACTGAGCGGTTCAAGTTCACTATTCAAACCATTTGAAAAGTTTACTCAGGTAGGTGTTGCGGCACCGGGAGCAGTGAATGCAAATATGGAAAACAAAGAGAGTCACAGAGGGTATTCTGTGGCACGTCTGATGGAAGAAGTGAAAGCGTCTGACAAACCGGTTGTGGTTGATTTTGGAAAAGACTCGTGTACTGCCTGTGCAGAGTTGGAACACATCACTTTTCCCGACCCTAAAGTACAGGAGCAGTTGAAAAAGTTCACTTTCATCAAGATAGATCTGACGGAGAATAGTGATGACGACAAAGAATTGTTAAAACATTTTGAACTTTTTGGTACACCCAATATCATCTTTTTTGACAAAGAAAATAACTATCTGCCTGAAAAGAGCTTGACAGGGTTTGTAACACCAGAAGTTTTTGCAGAACATTTGAAAAAAATTACAGAATAATTATGCTTAGTAGAAGCCAGGCATGCCTGGCTTCTACAATTTGGGTATAATACAAAATAATTGTGGGAAAACCACAAAACATTAAATAAACGGAACAACATGCAACAAACTACAACAGAAAAAATCAGAAATAAACAGATTAATATTGGTGAAGTAAATACCCTCAAAATAGAGCGTGATACAGACTTTGGATACTACCTCACAGCAGAAGATTACAATGAAGTCCTGCTTCCCAATGTCTATATTATGGAAGCTGAAATGCCGATGGGGTCGCTTTTAGATGTTTTTGTCTATACGGACTCGGAAGACAGACCTGTGGCTACAACTAAAATGCCCTATGCCAAACTGGGTGAGTATGGTTACTTTACAGTAGTAGACTATAAGTCTTACGGGGCTTTTGTGAACTGGGGACTGCCTAAAGATCTTTTTGTACCGCTTTCCCAACAGAAAGAGTATTTTACCATTGGTAAAAAATATATGCTGCGTGTCTGTCTGGATGAGCAGACGGGTAGACTTTACGGTACACAAAAGATCGGTAAATACTTCAATCGTGATATGAAAGGGCTGCACCAAAATAAAGTGTTGGATGCCATAGTCCTTGCACAAACTCCTTTAGGCTATAAAGTCATTGCTGACAATCAATATGAAGGTATGCTTTTTTCCAATGAGATCTTTGAAAACATTAAAGTAGGTGACCGTAAAAAAGTATACATCAAAGCCGTGAGAAAAGATTTTAAACTGGATCTCTCTTTGCAGCCCATTGGAAAACAGGCGAAAATAGGTGAGGCGGAAGGGACTATTGTGAACTTGCTTAAAGAAGCAGGTGGAGAATTGCCGTTTACTTATAAGAGTGATACGGAAGAGATCAAAAAAGTCTTTGGTTTGAGTAAAAAGAATTTTAAACGTACATTGACAGAGTTGATAGACAGTAAACGCATTGCACTTCTTGAAACATCCATCAAGCTGATATAGGAGATTGGTATGAAAATGATCTTAACACTTATCCTGTTTTTATCGTCTTTTCTGTTTGCTTTGTCCGGAGAAGAAGTATTTGACAAAAAATGTGCGGCCTGTCACAGTTATTATATTCCCCAAAGCCAACTGTTGAGTAATTTTTTGGAGCATAACAACACAGCTTTGAATCTGAAAGCTCCTACCTTGAATCAGCTCTCTTTTGCATTCAAAGAGAAGATAGGCAATAAAAGAGAAGATGCAGAGGCTCAAAAAATAAATATTGAAGTGTTCCTTGCTGATTATCTGGATCATCCTGATAAAAGTAAAGGAGTGGTCTCTAAAAAAATAACTAAATATTTTGAAACAATGCCAAGTATGAAAGGGAAAGTGAGTGAAGAAGAGATCGAAGCGCTTGCCTCTTATATTTATGATTATTCTGAAAAGATGATCATTCAGCACTCTGTCAAAAGATACAGTATGGAAGAAGCATTGCAAATCGCAAAAAAAGAGGGTAAAATAGTTTTGATCGAAGGGTATATCCCTTTTTGCCCATGGTGCATTAAAATGGATCGGGAAGTCATGGTCAATGAAAAAGTGAAAGAAGTCTTGAATAAAGACTTCGTTTACACAAAAGCCAATCTGCTGATAGCAAAACTGCCCCTAGGTATGAAAATTCTTGGTACACCGTCATTTTATTTTATTGACAGTGATGGGAAAACGATCCTTGATATGGTTGAAGGATATGGCACAGTGGATGAATTTCTGCTATTGTTGCAGAGTATAAAACAAAAAGCGAAACATTAAAAGGAGTCGTGATGGAATTGATGGATTTATTGAAAATGGGTGCTGGACTGATAGAAGGCAATAAAGATGATGCAACAAGCGGGTTGGATATTGGTAAAATAGCGGATGCCATGAGTAAGCTGATCGCCAATTCCGAAGGAAGTCTTGATCTGGCTGCGATCGTCGGAAACCTCTCAAGGAACGGCTTGGGTGAGATAGTAGGTTCATGGTTGGGACAGGGTGAGAATAAAGCCATTGCCCCTGATGATGTCGCTGTACTTCTGGGTGAAGACAAAGTAGATGCTTTTGCCCAGGAATTGAATATAGACCATGAAAGTGCAAAACAGGCACTGGCCGACGCTTTACCTGTGGTGGTCGATAAAGCTACTTCGGATGAGAACAATATTATCGATCAGATGCTGGGCGGAAATGGAAATACCATGGAAATGCTCAGTAAAATGTTCCGATAGACACTTCTTTTATTACCGTATAGAACAGAGGATCGAATTTGCGTTATCTTTACCTGCTTTTACTTCCTCTGTTCCTTTTCTCCAAACCTTTTAAAATCGCCAGCTATAATGTAGAAAATCTTTTTGATGCCAAGATCCAGGGAACTGAATATGATGAGTTCATTCCCGGTAAACATAACTGGTCAAAAAGAATGTCAGAGATCAAGATAAATCATACTGCAGAAGTGATCTGTGAACTTGATGCTGACATCCTCGGACTTCAGGAGATCGAGAATGCAATGATATTTGATGCCTTGATCAAACGTTTAAAACGGGTAGGGTGCGGATACAGATATTCGGCGATCACAGCTAAAAAAGGCTCTTCGATACAAGTAGCATTACTGTCACGATTTCCTATCACAAAGAAAAAAGACCTTGAAGTAAGTCTTTCTCCCCGGGTACGTAATATTCTGGAAGTTGAAGTGGATGTCCAGGGAAAATCTTTGACCCTCTTTGTGAATCACTGGAAATCAAAAAGCAGAAAAGGATATGAAAGTAAACGTATACAGTATGCCAAACGTTTACGAAAACGCATTCTTTCCATGCCTTCGAATAAAGAGTATCTGATCCTGGGAGATCTCAACAGTAATTACAATGCGCATTTGACCCTGAAAAAAAGACTGGACGACAGCAACGGTATCACAGGGATAGCCGATATACTGCAAACAGTACATCACAAAGAACTGATAGCGAAAGCTGATATTGTCAAAGCAGGTAAAGGTATACACTATAACACTTGGCAAGAGTTACCTTACAAAGAGCGATGGAGTCATAAATTTTACGCTAACAAAAGTACGCTGGATCATATTTTACTGCCGGCTACACTTTTTGACGGTAAAAATATTGACTATGTTAACAACTCTTTTAAGGTATTTAAATCCCCGACACTTTTTACCAAGAAAGGGTATATAAACTCCTGGCAGATGAAGAGGAGCAAACATACAGGAAAAGGTTATTCTGACCACTTGCCTGTTTATGTGTATTTTGATCTTAAACCTTATGTTGCGTCTAAAAATGACTTAAAACAAAAAATGCCTGTAGAAAAAAATATTGGCTATCTGTATACCGTTGATACTTTGGATGTCCCTGTCATTTTTAAAAATGCTGTGGTTGTTTTGAAACGGGGGAGATATGCTGTGTTGAAACAGCATCCAAAGGGACGCGGTATTTTCCTTTATGGTGCAGTGAATGATCTGGAAGAGGGTAAGGTATATGATCTCAGGGTACAGGAGATCTCCACGTATAAAGGCTTAAAGGAGATTACTGCATTGGTTAAACTCAAAGAAAAAGGTACGGTCGACCTGGCACCATATTATCAGAATTTTGATATCCAGAGACAAAATGAAGTACTCCGAAATATCATTGGTGTGTATAAAAATAAACGTTTGATCGTCAATGGCGTCAAGATCCCGATCTATTTTAAAAACAGAAAACTTACACTCCGAAATGGCACTCAAATAAAGATACACTATGCACATCTTGGATATTATAAGAAATTACAACTTGTGATCTATAGTAAAAAAGATTTTGAAGTTATGGAGAAATAATAATGGCATATTACACTTGGATATTGGCATTTCATGTCATGAGTTTTACCTCTTGGATGGCGATGCTTTTCTATCTGCCACGTCTGTTTATCTATCATCGTGAACATTCAGACAATTTGGCGTTTGGAGAAGTGGTAAAGATACAGGAATATAAACTTTATGCCTACATTGGTGTACCGGCAATGTGGGCAACGATCATATCGGGAGGAGTGATGTTGTATCTGAATCCGCATCTTTTCCAGAGTGGCATATGGCTTCATATCAAACTGACATTTGTGCTGTTTCTTATTGCTTACAGTTTTTCACTGAACAGGATCCGAAAAAAACTGATAGACAACCCCGAATACAAAAGTGGGAAGTATTTTAGGTTCTATAATGAAGTGCCTACGCTTATTATGATCGTGATCGTGATCATGGTCGTTGTAAAGCCGATTTAATCATGAAACTAAATAGTTTTGTGTTATAATCGCTACATCTAATTAAAAAAGAAGGAATACATATGGAATTAACACCTATTAAAATACCGGAGATACCTTTACCGTTTGATATACCAGCATTGATGCACCCGCCGGTGGTACATTTTATCATTGCCTTGCCGATCGTGGTACTTTTGCTTGAGATCATTAACCTTTTTGCAAAAAAGAAAGCCATTGGGGTGGTTTCATTTTTCCTGATCATATTGACCGTTGTCGTAGCTGTTGTTGCTTATTTAACCGGTTCAGCAGACGGGAAGGCAGCCTGGGATCTTTTAAGCCAGGCAGGTCAGGCAGAGTTGAAGGATCATAAAATACTTGGTACTTACCTTATGTTGGCTTCAGGAGTTGTTGTGGTATTCAAACTTCTCTCTGCCATCATTAACAGAGGATTGATGAAAACACTCTACCTTTTTGTATTGATCTTCTTTGTAGCAGGGATACTCAAACAAGGTAAAGAGGGTGGAGAGCTTGTCTATACTTATGGCGCCAACGTTAAGATCGTAAAAATAAAAGATGATGCACTTTTTGATTGTCAAGATGACTTGAGTGATTATGTTGCAGAAGAAAAAGAAGCGGAAGAGGAAGCAAAAGCAGCTGCGGAAGCTAAAAAAGCTGAAGAGCCTAAAAAAGCGGATGAAGCCAAAAGTACAGAAACGGTAACAGAAGAAAAAGCAGAAACGCCTGAAGCTGAAAAAACGGAAGTTGCAAAAGAAGAGCCGGAGACAGCAGAAGCTCCTGCTGCTGAAAGCGAAACAGCAACTCCTGATACAGAAACAAATGCAACAGAAGAAGTAGAAGTTGAAAAAGTAACGGCTACACCTGAAGCACAACCCGAAATAGCAACACACTAAAAAGCAGTGATCCCTTTTCCCGGGATCATTCTTACTCCCTATTTATGACGAACCATCTCCGGTATTGTCAAAATTATCATTTTCATAACGCTCTTTAGGAATAACTTTTTTCATTGTTGAAAGATATTTTGCCATTTCTATGGTTTGATTTTCATCCAGAGATCTTGCAAAAGAGATCATAATAGAACCAAAAGCAGAGTGGGTTTTCCCCTGTTGCAGATCTTTCAGTTTTTTGAGTAAGATTTTTTCTTTTTGTCCCCGAAGCCTTGGAGACTCTCCCATACCTTCACCATACATCCCATGACATGAGTTACAGGCATTTTGAAGATATAGGGATTCCATATCGCTTGAAGCAAAAAGTATCAGTGAGGTGAGAGGTAAAAGGAAAATTCGTTTCATGAAATAGTATGCTCTTTTTTTAAGTATTTTAGCAAAAGATAGTAAAAATATCATTGAATAAGAAAACACTCTAATATGTTAAATTATAAGTATTATCTAAGTGATTACGAAGTACAATCCTTCCAAAGTAACATTTTTGTAGGAATTTTCCTACAAGTACAATATTTAAGTTACAAGGCCAAACCTGCTGTGAAGCTGGGACGGAAAGTCATGGGTCTCTTTAAGGAGAGATCGCCAGACCACCAATAAGTATTGGAGAGTGTTACTGAAATACTCTTATTATGTTGCTATAAATTTTATAGTACAAAGGAGTATACCGTGTTTCATTTTATGAAAAAAGCAATAAAAATTCTGCTTCTTCCCTCTCTTTTTTTCACCTATGCACATGCCATTGAAATCAAAAACCTTTCAGTCGCTGTCGATGTAGCAGGAAAACAAAGAATGTTCACCCAAAGAATGCTGAAAGACTATGCAATGGTCGGGTTGGAGAATAACTTCGGAAATCCGAAAGAAGACCTAAAAAAGATCGTGGCAGATTTTGAAAATCATTTGGATGCACTTATAGCGTTCAATAAAGACAAAGCAACGGCGGAGAGTCTTGCCAAAGTTAAAGTCATGTGGAGTCCCATAAAAGTTTCTCTGAATGAAAAACCAAGCAAAGAGAAAGCTAGAAAGATGCAGGAAGACCTTGAAAAGCTACTCAAGCAATCCAATGAAGCAGTGGGTCTTTTTGCCAAGCAGACAGGGAAAACCTCCGGAGAGATCATCAATATATCAGGAAGACAGAGAATGCTTTCGCAAAGAATGGCCAGTCTGTATATGTTAAAAGTATGGGGCATAAATGACCCTGCGTTTAAAACAAAGATGACAAAAGCGATGGATCTCTACAAGACATCTTTGGAGAAACTCAAAAAATCGGAAATGACCACCCCTGAGATCATGGTGTTGTTAAACAGATCAGGAAAAGCATTTAGGTTTTTTGAAGTGATGAATAAGTCAAGCAGTAAGTTCATTCCCTCTCTTATATACAAAAAGTCAAAT
>JAMONL010000092.1 GCA_027065815.1 Sulfurovum sp. | reverse complement strand
TATTGTGATACCCTCTCATGATATTGGATCCTCGAGCCAAAAGTTCCCCTTCTGGACTGATTCTGACTTCGACATGAGGAAAGACTTGACCACAGGTACCTATTTTATTATTCTTGGGGGTATTGGAGGCAATGACAGGACTAGATTCGGTCAAACCGTATCCCTGGTAGACCATTGCACCGATATTAAGATAAAATCTGTAAAGCAGATCTGAAAGTGCCGCACCACCCGAGATCATCATTCTCATACGGGAACCAAATGCCAGACGGAGTTTTGCATAGACCATTTTATCCAGGAACTTGTCAATCAGAGTGACTCGAGCATAGGGATCTTTTGTCGTTGCACGATAAAAGGCAAGAGAGACAATGGCTTTTTTAATCACATTACCTTCCATTGCTTTGGTTTTCATTTTGAAGTAGACTTTTTCCAGTAATCTCGGTACCACAGTCATTACTGTAGGATTCACCTCTTTAAGCAAAGTACCAACATTCTTGACATCATCTGCAAAATAGACCGTGAGTTCCCGTGAAAGATAAAAATGCATCACCATCCGCTCAAAAATATGCGCCAGAGGTAAAAAAGAGAAGGCAATATCTGTATGTTTTTCAAAAAAGTAATTCTCCTCTGTTGCATGTATCTGGGAGATCAGGTTGGCATGGGTCAGTTCCACCCCTTTGGGATCTCCGGATGTACCTGAAGTATACACGATCGTTGCAAGATCATTTTCTTTTATCCGTCCGAGCAGTTCATCAAAAAGTGTCGGATTGGCTTTATCTATGGCTTTTCCCTGAGACAGCAGATCTTCAAAAGTTCTATAACCGCTCACGTCTTTGTCAAGATAGATCACTTCAATACTACTGTCTGCCTGATGTATCAACCTCTCCTGCTCTTCACTTTCTATAAACGCCGTATGGATATTTGCATCCAAAAGCTGATAAAGAAGGTTTTTTGAAGATATATTGGTAAAAAGGGGAACAGAAACAGCACCAGCCAACATAAAAGCATAATCAAGCATCAGCCAGTATGAAGAAGGAGAAACCGCATTGGCAACCTGTTTCCCCGTCCAGTTATTATCAAAACCTGCAAGTGTCAGATATCGTACCTGTGTGAGAAATACTTCTTTGGATACGGTATGCCACGTACTGCCGTCCCTATCGTTTAAAAAATTCTTTTTAGGAGACGACTGTTCCAAATATCGGTAAAGTTCAGCAAAGTGTGTAAAATGACTTTTCATAGCATCTCCTTTTTGGAAGCTAACTATGCAAGTCTATAAAAAATGTGTGGATTTGATGTGCAGCAGGTAAGGTTGTTAAATGGATCTAATGGATAAGTGCCAGTTTTTCAGCTCTTGTCATTCTTTTCTTGATCTCGTATTCTCTTTTTGAAGCGCTACTTCTATCGGGATATGTTTCAGAATAGACCAGTTCGACCGGACGTCTCACCCTTGTATATTTAGCCCCTTTATCTGAAGCATTATGTTCCTCTATCCGCCTATCCAGTTCTGTAGCAATACCTGTATATAAAGTATCATCGGCACATTTCACCATATAGACATAATACACGTCTATCTCTCACTTTCCAATGTATATCCTCTAAAATAGACACGAAGCATATCTCCTGAGATAAAGATCTTATCGGAATACACTACCGTTTTCATTAAAAAGTCTCTTTTCTTCATCTCACCAAATGTTCTATGATAGAGTGTAAGTATCTGTGGCCTGCTAGAAAGCTTTTCTACATCTTTGGTCTCAATAAAATACTCTCTGTCCATTAGTCTGAACTTGTAAAATTCCCTGATATCAAAATGATAGATCTTTTTATACTGTACCCGTCGTTTTGCTATCTCTTCATATAACTGTTTTTCAAGTCTTTTGTCATTGAGATCTCTCAGTATATTCTTTTTCTCTTCTTCCGAATATCTTCTATATCTTCTCTTTTTACACTTTTCCTGCTTCTCTTTCTTACGCTGGTCATTCAGCCTTTGCATAATATACTTTTTCTCTTCCTCGCTATACGTACTTTTATTTGAGAAGTTTTCTATCTGCTCACTACTTTTCAGTTCCACTAGCTGTTTCCTTTTGCATGACCAATCTATTGTGTAATTTTTAATCATATGATTATATCATATTTAAAATTATCCTGAATACAGCACATTTTAGATAAAATCTCTTTTATAATTTTACACTCCTATGTAAAACCAAAAACTCATTTGTTTAAGGAAACTGCCTATGTCCTCTTGTCACAAAAAAGCCTATATCACAACCCCGATCTATTATGTGAATGATATTGCCCATATCGGCCATGCCTATACCACTATCATCGCTGATACGCTTGCACGTTATTCCCGTATGTCGGGTCTTGACACCTACTTTCTTACCGGAACCGATGAACACGGTCAAAAGATCGAAGAGGCGGCGAAGTCCAGAGGGAAAAGTACACAGGCTTATGCCGATGAGATCTCTGCAACATTCAAAGATCTATGGGATGAATTCGGTATCTCTTATGACAAATTCATTAGAACAACCGATGCAGACCACATGAAAGGGGTACAAAAAGCCTTTTCTGTGATGCATGACAACGGTGATATCTATAAAGATGTCTATAAGGGTCACTACTGTATCTCTTGTGAAACCTTCTTCCCGGAATCACAGCTGGTTGACGGTGAATTCTGTCCGGAGTGCGGTAAACCTACCACCATCGTGGAAGAGGAGAGTTATTTCTTTAAACTCTCTGCCTACCAGGACAAACTACTCGCCTGGTACAAGGAAAATCCTGACTGTATCCTGCCGAAAAGCAAAAGAAACGAAGTGATCCGTTTTGTGGAAGGCGGATTGAATGACCTTTCCATTACCCGAACCTCTTTTGACTGGGGTGTAAAACTGCCGGCAAACCTGAATGACCCCAAGCATGTCATGTATGTGTGGCTTGATGCCCTGATGAACTATGTCACTGCTTTAGGATACGGAAATGATGAAGCCAACATGGACTTCTGGCCTGCACGTGTACACCTCATAGGTAAAGATATTTTGCGTTTCCATGCCGTCTACTGGCCTGCATTCCTGATGAGTCTCGGTCTTCCTATGCCTAAACACATTGCAGCACACGGCTGGTGGACGCGTGACGGTGAAAAAATGTCTAAATCCAAAGGCAATGTCGTGGATCCCAGAGAAGTAGCAAATGCCTATGGTCTTGACAATTTCCGTTATTTCATGTTGAGAGAAGTACCCTTCGGCGGAGACGGTGATTTCAGTCAAAAAGCCCTCATTGACCGTATCAATTCTGACCTTGGGAATGACCTTGGAAACTTATTGAACCGTCTCATCGGTATGTCCGGAAAATATTTTGAAGGCAAAGTAGATTCTTCCAATGTCAGCAAATATTATCAGGAAGAATTGAATGAAGTACATGATTCACTGGATAAACTCGAACCACTGATCTTTGATATGCAGATACACAGATACCTTGAAGAACTTTGGAGACCACTCTCCGTAGCGAACAAGTCTATTGACAAGTATCAGCCATGGACACTTATGAAAGAAGGTAAAGAGGAAGAGGCGATGGCACTTAACGGTCTCATAGCCGGCATACTTGCCAAAGTTGCCATTATGCTCTACCCTGTTATGCCTGAAGTATGTACAAAGATCTCTGCTGCGCTGCACTTCACCATCGACAATGATACCTGGAATCGTATGATAAAAGGAACCAACCTTCCGGAGACTTTTACTCTTGAAAAGATCGAACCTCTTTTCCCACGTGTTGAAGAGCCGCTTCTTGAACAGGCTGAACCGATTGACAAAAAAGAGGAAGAGAAAAAACCTGAACAGAAGTCTAAACAAAAGACCGAGAGTAAAAAAGAAGAAGGTATAGCACTGATCGGTATAGACCAGTTCTTCCAGACTTCGCTGAAAGTCGGTACCGTTGTCAAGGCTGAAGAGGTACCAAAAAGTAAAAAACTGCTTCTGCTTCAGGTGGATGTGGGAGAAGAGGAACCGCGACAGGTGGTTGCCGGAATAAAAGAGTGGTATTCTGCTGACGATATGCTGGACACACAGGTCTGTGTTGTGGCTAATCTCAAACCAGCAAAACTTATGGGCTACAAAAGTGAAGGCATGCTGCTTGCAGCCAAAGATGAGAACGGACTCTGTATGATCCGTCCGGAAAAACCGAAAACAGCCGGAACACCGATCGGTTAATAGGATAAGTATGAAAATTGAAGATATTTTAAATCTCACTGAGGGTGTACTAAGCAATACACCAAAAGTGCAAGCGATCGAAGCTGCATCTGTGTACCCTTCAAAGATCGATCATGGTGACCTCTTTTTCTCTTCAAATCAGGAAGAGATAGATAAAGCCATCGAGAATGGAGCCTATGCTATTGTTTATGATGATGAGAACATAGTGAAAAATGATGATGAGATCGCCTGGATAAAAGTCTCAGATATCCAGCTTGCAGCTTTTAAACTCATTCGTTATGCGGTCATTAAAAAAGAGGCAAGTTTCTACCTTCTTTCAGAACATGAATTAACCTTCCTGAAGATGATCCTCACTCACAAGACCAATGTCTCTTTCATCTCAAATGACTGGCGTAAAGCCTTTGAACAGATATTAAACTCTGACGATGCACTTTTTGTTGGAACAGACAAAGAGCTCATGCAACTCATCAAACCCGATGCTAAAAAACTTGAAAGAGAAGTCGACGGCTACCCAGTTTCTGACACACTCTTTAGAACCACGTTTAAAGTCGGTCATTATGTCTATCAGGAGAAAGAGCTCATTCCTTTCCATTTGGAGTATCTGCTTCGTGTCGTACACTTTTGTGATGAGCAGGAACTCCCTTACTCCATTGACCGTATTAAGTATACGAAACACTTCCTCCCGGTCTTTATCGACATGAAACTCAAAAGTACCAGACCAAGTAACTCAGACAGAGTAGCCATCTTTACAGACAATCTTTCAGATATCGCTAAAGCCAGAGAGTATGTGATGAGCAGTAATATGTGGGTTAAAAGCATTGTACTGACACCACCAAAGACAAAAGTACCAAACATCGATCATCCGCACTGGTTCAACAATGAAGAAGAGGTACGTGAAATACTTAAGAGCATCCACTTCAACTATGCATTCATCTATAATGCAGATAAAAGTATCTTACATACGATCAAAGAAGAGTACAGTCTTTTTTAACTTCAGGATGAAGTTCGTTGTCCTTTACGACGTTCTTTTCCTTCATAATGCACTTCACTCAGATCTTTAAAATCATTTTTCAAACTCACCCCTGCCATCGTTTCAAACTCTTCAAAGTCTGATGACTTCACGGTAAATGAGATCTCTGTTACATGTATCATATTCCATTTTCTGGCAAACACTTCTTTTTGAAATGCCACATGTGCAGAGTGGAGTTCCTCTTTTTCATAGCTAAAGCGTACAAACTTCGGCAGCAATTCAAATGTCTTGATCTGATCTATTTTATCTTGTTTTGACCGGGCTATTGCAGCAGCATCTTTTTTTGCACCGTCAAAACACTCTCCGGTCAAAACTTTTTTAAATGTTCTTCCCGGAGGATCTGAAACAACTTCTTCTTTTTGTGTACCAAATAAATTTTTAATTTTTTTTATCATACAGACTCTTTAATTCTCTTTCTTAATAATACCATATTCTTTCCATTATCATCTAGATAATCACAATCAAAGTATCTTGCAAGCATCTTAAAGGTCTTGGCGGCAAAAAAAACAATGTGTGTCGGGTCTTGATGATAATACCACTTTTTAAAAGCCTCCGTATCCTTAGGATGGAACTGTGTCTGCAAAGCCAAATATCCACCTTCTTGCAGTCTCTTTGTCAAACTTTCAAATACTTCTTTCGGCTGATGCAAATGTTCAAAGACTTCCGTAGAAACGATCAAATCATACTTTTTATCTTCATCCAAAGTATCAGGATGATAAATAGGATCATACGCATCGCAGGCTATATTATTTTGCTTCAGCATCTGTGCCAGCAAAGTACTTCGGCCACAACCAAAATCCAAAGCTGTTTTCACCTCTGAAATTTGAGGCAATACAAAATCCAAAAAACGTTGAAAATAAGCCTGATATCCTGCATCATCTTCATCATTTTCATGCAGATCATAACGCATCTTCTGATCTGAAAGATCTCGATAATGCTGTGATGCCTTAAAAATGTATTCACACTCACTGCAAAAATAGTAGGTAATATCTGTTTTTTCATCTATAAATGACGATACAGATCTATCACAGATATGACACTTCAATTTTTTACCCCTTTAAAACGTATGTTATGTTACTATTTAATCAATTAATGCAAGGATTATTTGACGATGAAAAGAAGAAGTTTTATTGCAGGTGCGGCATTGAGTGCCTCAGCTTTGGCTTTAAGTGCCTGCCACAGAGCTGAAGAAAAAACAGCAGATGGCTCTGTACATATCAACAAGGCCAAAAAAGTCACATTGAAACTGGCTACTTCCTGGCCTGCGCACTTTCCAATCATGGGAACAGGCGTAGATACTTTTGCCAAACGCTGCGGGGAACTCTCCGGCGGTACACTGGAGATCAAAGTCTTTGCCAAAAATATATTGGTACCGGCAATGCAGGTCTTTGATGCCACTTCCGCAGCACAGATAGATGCTTTTCATTCCGGTGTGTACTACTGGAAAGGGAAGAATCCTGCTTTCTCCATTTTTGGAGGTATGCCTCTGGGGCTTACCTCTGAAGAGATGATCACCTGGCTGAAGTTCGGAGGAGGCTATGAACTGTGGAGAGAACTGTATGGCAAGTTCAACCTCTACCCTCTCATAGGAGGAACCACCGGACCGCAAATGGGTGGATGGTTCAAAAAAGAGATCAATTCTCTTTCCGACCTCAAAGGACTTAAAATGCGTATTCCTGGTCTGGGAGGAGAGGTCATGAAAAGACTGGGGGTCAACCCTGTTCTGCTTCCTGCAGGAGAGATATATACAGCACTGGAACGTGGCACCATTGATGCTACTGAGTGGGTAGGACCGGCACTTGACTCTATGATGGGTTTTGCCAAAGCAGCAGACTATTACTACACAGGCTGGCATGAACCGGGATCGATCCTGGAGATCACTTTCAACAAAGCCCGCTGGGAAAAGCTGAGTAAGGAACATCAAGCCATCATCACTGCTGCAGCAGCGGAGATGACAGGCAATATGCTGCAGGAATTCCGATATAAAAATGCCAAAGCTCTGCAGGAACTTCCCAAAAATGTCCAGATCAAAACTTTTCCGAAAGATATGATGGAAGCGGCAAAAGTAGCGCTTCATGATGTTTTACTTGACGAAAGTGAAAAAAGTGCAGATTTTAAACGTGTTTTGGAAAGTTACCAGGCATTTGAGAAACTCAATAAACCCTGGGATGATATCAGCACCAGGAACTTTTTAGAAATACGAAGCTGAATATCATGTCATGTGTGTTGTAGAGACGAGGTATGTCTTGTCCCTACAAAGTATTTCAATATGCTATTCCCACATAGGAAGAAGGAAAGCCACTTGTTTATCCTTTAAGACAGCCATGGTATTTGCTATACATTTCAGATGGATCATTGTTGCTTCTGTTTTAAGTTTGGCTACCTCTTCCACTTCTTTTTCAACACTCTCTACAGATTCCCTGTCACGCATTGCTTCAGCGATCTCAAACTCAAGAAATTTTATCTGTTTTTTTAATTTTTTTATCCCGCCTATTGTGTTTTTCCTGATGACGATCAGTTGACTCTTCTGAACATCACTCAGACCGAGTTTGGCTTTATCCCAGTTTTGGATCAACAATTTTGTCATGTGCGGAAGATTTTCACTGTTGATAAGAAATGGTGAATTTCTTAATGCTGTTATTTCATCATTTTTCAAGATCTCTTTAAGATTTTGAATGAACTTTTTTCTTGGATAAGTTGCTATCATATAGTCAGAAATGAACGCCAACTCTTCTTGAGTCACTTTACCCTTTTGTGATGGCATTACACCAAATTTCTGTACCTTGTTCGACTCACATACTGACTTTGAAACATCCGGGTTATACACATAATCAGCAATGAATGCTTTAAGGTTTTTCTCTCCTTTGATCACATCTTTCATATGAAACATTACTGCATCCATCGGTGGTGCCTTAAAACTTGGCAGAATTTCCATTGTAGGGATACTCAAAGTATGGCATGTAGCACATTTTTCTTTGATCAATGCTTCTCCATTACTGGCAAATACAAAACTACCCGCTACGGTCATCAATAAAACAATGTTTTTCATATATATTATCCTTCTACTATTTGATTAAACTTATTATAGTATTCAAATATTAATTTACCGTGAATCAACTTTCACATGTAGAATTCTGGAATCACTTACAATATCAAAACTTTTTATGTTCTCATCGTTCAAAGTCAGTTTGAACGTATTGTTATCTATGAACTCTATATCAGCACTGCCTGGGAACTGTACATTTTTGACAACATCATGTGCATCAAGTGGGCGGAAATAGATCAGATGGCTTCTGCCTACTGCAATGCTTATCTCTTCTTCTTTTTTTGTAATGATATGCAATGTCTCTGTAGGTTTTCTGGTCATGAATTCCCACATGATCTCTTCACTCTTTCCCTTGGTTTTATAGTCAACAATCACATGGTATCTGGTATCATATTCCAATCTCTCCAGTGGAAACAAGGCAAACTGTTTATCCGTAAATTTCATGTTCGGGTCAGTTTGCTTATCCATTAGAAGTACATTCGATACTTCCTCACTGTCTTTGAAAAGTTTAAAAGAGTTTATCTGGACATCTTTAAAAAAATAGTCATTGAACTCAATACTGATCGGAAAACCACTTACTTCATACTCAGGAAGAGGATCAGGTATTTCAGAATAAAATGCCGGCGGTACTTCATTTTGACCATCATAAGGATAGAGAGTGATCTTTGGATTATTCTGCTTATTATATGTTTGGACTTTACGGAATTTTTTCTCCGCAATACGATGCTCTTTCTCTCTGCAGACCTTGTACACATATTTTCCAAAACCACTGAAACTCTTCACTGAGCATAATCTGTTTAATTCACTGTTCCCCATGACATAGACAAAAGCACTGTTTCGACTATTTTGCTGATCCTGAGTGACACCCACTCCCATTTCATCAATACTCGGACTTAAAAAACCAAACCGGTGATAAATTGCAGAAAAAAGTCCATCTACTGAACTCTGGGCATTTGCATTTTTGGTGGAAAGATTTTCACTGACGTAAGCAGCATTATAGCCGGCATAAAAAGCACGATCCAAAGGTCTAATCCCTGTAAACCCCCTATGCCCTTCTATCTCATCATGTGAAGATTCATGGTTTAATACAAGATAATCTGCATGTGCCTGAGCAGCAGCATTGAGTTGCTCATTTTGAGACAGGGTCTGCATCTGCATCGCTTCACGTATGCTGTTGACTGCCGCGCGTGCCTGTATTCTCTCAAAGGGAACATCCATCGGTAAAGTCTGTTTCTCAATGACCTGATGGGGTGAGGCTGTCGCAGCAATATCCATAAAGCTGTAAAACAGGAGTGCAGCAAGCACAACAAGAAATACAAAACCTATACGCATATGATCACTTTTTTTTCAAATTGGACAGCAGTACACCTATCCATGCTGTTTGCGGGTTGGAATCAAAAGCGATCTTCAAAGTCATGGTCAACGGTACAGCAAGGAACATGCCCACCGGTCCCAGTACCCATCCCCAGAAGATCAAGGAGAAGAAGATCATAGCAGGAGAGAGTCCCAGGCCATCTCCCATGAACTTCGGTTCCAAAATATTGGATATCAGATTATTGATGAGCACATAGATCAATGCAAGCCAGGCAAAGGTTGAAATATCATAATGAATAAGTGCCAGCATCAAGGCAGGGACAGATGCGATAATGGATCCAACGACAGGGATAAAGTTAAGCATAAATCCAAGGAATCCCCAGAGAAAAGGATAAGGAACGTCAAACATCAGCAGTGTTCCGATGATCAATGCACCTGTAAGCAATGAGGTAAATGTTTTGATGGTAAAGTATTTTTGAATGGTATGGGCAAACATTTCAAAATTCTTTTTGGAAACATCATCATCTTTAAAAATAATGTCTACTTTGGTACCAAAGTTCCTGGATTCCACCAGTAAAAAAGCCACTCCGATGACAACAAGCAGCATTTTAGAAACAAAAAGGCCTATGTTCCCTACTGTTGATGCCGTCATATTGAACAAAGCCCCAAAATTGAGCCCTTTGAGTATGGCTTTAGGCTCCAGATGCAAACCAAATCCCTGCAGCCAGGTGATGCCATCCACAACCATGCCCCGAATGCGTTCTTCATAAAAAGGTAAATTTGAGATAAAGGCCTGCAAAGAGGTCTCAACAATGTAAATAACACCGAGCAAAAATACAAAAACCAGGGACAATATCAGTATTAAAGCCAGTGATTTCGGGATCTTCTTTTTTTGTAAATAGCTCATGAACGGCGCAAGAATGGATGCAATAAAAATAGAAAGAAAAATGATCACCGCTGCCTGACTCGCCATTTTGAGTCCACCAATAATAATGACAATAGCGGAGAGATAGAAAAAATAATACCGTAATTGATCCTTATTCATTCATTGCCTTTGTTTCCTTGATGTATTTAGAAATATTATTTACTATAATACCATAGATACCTGCATTTTTTTCCTTAGAAATATCCTCTTTATCCACTGTCCAGAGAATCACTTTATATTTGCTCATTAAACCCCGTTCCAATGCTGTTTTTGAAAGGGAAACATGAATGTCAAAATAACTGACATAGGCATATTTTCCCGCAAGATCGTTCTCTTTCAGGATCAATTCATCTGCAATAAGCTTATGCAGTCTTACATTTGGATCCAAACGATGCATATAGGCTAAAACCCTGTCATCAAAACAGGAGACTTCTATCCAGTCGTATTTATCTGCTATTTTCTCCACAAGAATATCACAGAGTTTTTCATAGGTTTCGGGGTTATATTTTACTTCTAAAATAAGCGTAAGTTTTCCCTCAGTTAAAGCAATGAGTTCATCAAGGGTGGCAATGGGTTCATTTTCACTGATCACATATTGTTTTAACTCCTTTAGAGAGTATGCTTCTACCCTGCCTTTACAGTTATGCATACTGCTCAGATCTTTATCATGAAAAAGAACGATCTTAGAATCTCTGCTTAATCTCAAATCTGTTTCTATTCCATCTGCACCTGCTTCAATGGCTTTTCTAAATGCCAACAATGTATTTTCCGGGTACCCGTCACTGAAACCTCTGTGTGCAATGATCTTCATCTGCTCTCCTATATACTATTATATCTTATCTCACACTCACATTATTGGAAAATCTATGTAAGTCAATTTTACCCAAGAAAACCTCATTGATACACTAAAATAGTTTAAAACTAAACATCCGTTAATAAAATCGTAATATAATACGAATTTATATAAATCATAAGGATATATTATCATGAAATACGCTTCACCTTTTAAGATGAATAAAGAAGACAGTGCGATTACAAAAGTTTTAGGAAAAGCAAAATATTTTGGTATCTACGATGATAGCAACAATCAATTGGAGGTCATAGAGAACCATGAAACAGGAGGCCCAGCCATTTTTTCAGAGCTGAAAAAACATAATGTAGATGTACTTCTTACTCCTCACGCAGGTCCGGGAGCAGTGAAGGCTGCTGTTCAGTTTGGTATGAAACTCTATTACTGCGGCGATGAAAGAAAACTGCTTTTAGAAGCAGTGAAAGAGTTTCAGGAAGGTAAATACCCGGAGATCACCGCTGAGAATTTTCAACAGTTTCATTAAGTTTTAGGAAAGATGCTATCATTTCAAAAAGTGAATACAATGACGATCAAAATTCCCTATTACAAAACATTGGAACTGAAGCATCTTGTCCTTGATTACAACGGTACGCTTGCCAAAGACGGTCTCCTGATCAAAGAGGCAAGTCCTCTTTTGTATGCTTTAGGAGAACATTACACCATCCATGTCATCACTTCCGACACTTTCGGTACAGTCCAGGCACAGCTGAAAGACTTTGATATCACGGTCAAGGTGCTTCACAGTGATAACCACACTGAAGAAAAATCAGACTACATTCAATCGCTTGGAGCCACACACTGTATTGCCATTGGCAACGGAAGCAACGATAGACTGATGCTGCAAAATGCAGCACTTGGAATCGCTTTGATAGGCAATGAGGGATGCAGCACACGCACATTGACAAGTGCTGATATCGTCTGTACAAGTATTAACGATGCCCTAGAGATCACACTCAATCCAAAACGCATGATCGCCACATTAAGGCAGTAAGATCACAGTAAAATCCCCTTCCATATAACCCTCTTTCAGCTTTACATTTTTACTAAAAGTACGACAGTATTCCAGTATATCATGCGGATGCCAATAGCTGAAGTTTCCTTCTTGTTTGTTACCGTCAAGCAAATTAAAAACAAAACCTTTACGGCTTTTTTCAAAACAGCGCTGTATAAAAATACGTGTTTCAAGATCTGTCAAAAGATTCATCGATCCACTGGCAACATACCAGTCTGCTACGGGGATGGTCTGACGCAAAATATCACGCTGCACTATCTTGCAAGCTGTACGCACTTTAGCTTCTTGAACCATCGGCTCACAAAGGTCAAGCCCTATGTACGTTTTTGGCAGATTATTTTTTTCTTTGAGGTAGAGATAAAAGTCACCAAATCCGCATCCTGCATCAACAAGTGTATCATGCTTCACATCTCCAAGACAGGAAGCGATGGCAGAAAAACGGCGTTTTTGTGTCTGTAAAGAATCCCATGCCACACCTTCAGCAGATACACCATACCTGTTGTAGTTGTTTTGATAAAAGTCTTTTTGATCGATGCGTGCCATATCAGCCAAACATTCCTTTTGCTGCCAGGACAGAAACAAGCCCGAGGATGATCATGGTTCCAAAAAATTTCCTATAAAATTTATTATC
>JAMONL010000091.1 GCA_027065815.1 Sulfurovum sp. | reverse complement strand
TTTGTGAAGTGGATGACATCAGCCACATAGAAAGTAAACTGAAATCGGGTGTGAAAATGGTACTGATGGAGTCAGTGGGCAATCCCAGCCTCAGGCTGCCCGATATTAAACTAATAGCCGATATGTGCAATGTCTATGAGACGCTTTTACTCGTGGACAATACCGCAACACCGCTTATTGTCAGACCCTTGGAACTCGGAGCAGATATTGTCGTATATTCCAGCACCAAAAATATGTCGGGACACTCTGCTGCACTGGGTGGTGTAGCGGTTTTCAGGGCAGTGAAAGAGAAAGATGAAAAACTTTTGAATGACAAATATGAAGCGATTCATGGGATTGTGAAGAAAATGGGTAAAAAAGCGTTTATTCCCATTTGTAAAAAACGTGCCTTAAGAGATATGGGAATGACCGCCAATGCCTTTGGATCCTTTTTGACACTGCTTGGGCTTGAAACACTTTCGTTGCGTGTAGAACGTGTAAACAATTCGGTGGCACAGGTGGCAAAACTGCTGAAGGAAGGACTGCCTGAAGATATTTCCGTGAATCATCCTTCTCTTAGTACAAGCGTTGACAGCAAAATATACAGACAGGACTTCAAGCAGGGCTGCGGTCCCTTACTGACATTGGACTGTGGTACAAAAGAGAGAGCTTTTGGGCTTTTGAATAAATTGAAAAATGTTATTCAAACAGCGAATATAGGAGATAACAGAACACTAGCTTTGCACATGCAAAGTACGATCTACAGTGATTTTGATGAACAGAGCCGAATATTCCTGGGTGTAACCGAAGGATTGATCCGTGTCTCCATAGGGTTGGAAGACCCTAAAACGATCGCAGAGGATTTTTTGCAGGCATCAGAGAAAAAAGACTAAGAGCTTTTTCCTCCGGCGATCACCTTCTCAAGCCGAATAATTTCTTTAGATCCGTCACAGAGGATAGTACTGTCACAGTTCAGATCGATCGTAGAAGATTTTCCCTCATACTCAAATTGGTTAAGAATGTGTTTTATGACATTGATACGGGCTTTCTTTTTGTTATCGGAATGCACCACTGTCCAGGGTGCGACCTGTGTATGTGATGCCAAAAGCATAGAGTAGTTAGCAATGGTATATTGGTCCCACATCTCCTGAGCCTTGATATCAATAGGGGAGATCTTGTAATTCTTCAGCGGGTTGCTTCTACGTTCTTCAAAACGTTTTTCCTGTTCCTCTTTGGATACAGAGAGATAGAACTTGATGAGGTGTGTGCCGGAACCGATCTGCATCTCTTCATAAAAAGGTACTTCATGTAAAAATCTGGCATGTTGTTTTTCTGTACAGAATCCCATGACAGGTTCAACACCGGCACGGTTATACCAACTTCTGTCAAAAAGAGTGAGTTCGCCGCCGCTTGGCAAGTGTGTAGTGTAGCGCTGGAAGTACCATTGTGTCTTTTCCACATCAGAAGGTTTGTTCAGTGCCACGACTCTGGCACCACGGGGATTCAAATGTTCCATAATACGTTTGATGGTCCCGCCTTTGCCTGCCGCATCCCGTCCTTCAAAAATGATGAGTACTTTGAGTCCTTTTTCTTTGATATGATTCTGTAGCTTCAGAAGCTCCATTTGCAGACGCTTGAGCTCTTTTTCATACGCCAGTGTATCTTTCTTCTTCCAAACAGGCAAACGAGGTTTCTTACCTTCTTTGATACGTGCATTTTCTTTTTTACATTTGGTAACACAGAGGTTTACAAAAGTGCTTTTTTTCTTTTTTCCCATGATTTATCCTTTGTTAGGTTTGCCGTATTGAAGTATTATACACTATTTGAAAAATGGAATAATATGTCTGACTTTATTAAAAAAGTGTTGATTTCAATCCGTAAAAATAGTTTTGAATCTGTAAAATACTTTTACTTTCCAATTTATCCATAAAAGAATCAAATTTGTCTTTCTTTTTCCATACGGCATTGGTGATGTTGGCTTCTTTCATCAGCAGGCTCTTGGCATCTGTTTTTACTCCGATATCATCAATGAGTCCGGCTTCTTTGGCTCTTTTTGCAGAAAAAATATGGGCATCTGCATAAGATTTTGCTGCTGAAACGTCCAATCCTCTGGCTGCGGCAACATCGCTGACAAAAAGTTCATAAGTGTCTTTGGTGAGCGTTTCAAGTTCGGCACGCTCGGCGTCTGTCCATTTTCTTGTAAAGGTACCGGCTTCTTTATAGGTACCCTGTTTCACGATCTGTGTTTTTACTCCAACGGTATTCATGAGTTTAGAGATATCCGCACTCTCCATAATGACACCTATCGATCCAATGATCGAACCGGGATTGGCAATGATCTTTTTTGCATAGATAGAACTGTAATAACTTCCGCTTGCCATAATGCCTGAGGCATAAGCGATGACCGGCTTCTGTGTCTGCAGCGCTTTAATGGCGTAGGCTATTTCAATAGAAGGAGGAACTGCGCCGCCCGGAGAATTGACATTAAGAAGTACACCTTTGATATGTTTGTCTTTTTGTGCCTCTTCGATCTCTTTGAGTATTTTATCGGAAGACATGATCGGCCCTGTCAGTTTGATCTCTTGCAGGTTCGCTCTTTCCAACGGAGTGGATGAATTAGGCATGAAAATGACTAAAACAATGAGCAGAAAGAGCATTCCTTTAAAGTGATCACCGATCCATTTGATGGTTTTTCCTATCGCATTAAACATATTTTTCTCCATTGATATAAACGTGTGAAACTTTTTTGGTATGCAAGACGGTCCAAAGGGCTATCTCTTCTTCTCTTTTTGGTGCTTCTCTCAGAGTAACAACCGCAAGGTCTGCCAGTTTT
>JAMONL010000090.1 GCA_027065815.1 Sulfurovum sp. | reverse complement strand
AGTAATAGAAATATTGAAAAAGAAGATTTACAGTGAAGAGGAGGGCTGGATGTTAGATTATAAGAGGTTAAGAGTGAAAGCTATTAAAAAATAAAAGGAAAATAGATGTCAAGGTCAAAACTCTGAACGGTGTTGAGGTGATCTATCTGTTAACTATAGGTAAAGATTTTCATACTAAAATACCTTTAATTAATTCAAGGAACATAAATGAAAAAAATAGTTTTGGGTGTTGTCCTTCTGTGTATAACACAGTTATCGGCGTATAGTGCAAGTTATAAGCTTGCAGACGAGGCAAAGAAGAGAGGTGATTATAAGAGTGCCATAACTTTTACGCTTGAACAGTTAGATGAGGATTTGAACTCTTATGGTGAAAATGCCAAAGAAGTAATCATCAGTTATGGTCAGTTAGGGTTTTTTTATGAAAAACTGGGAAAGTATGACAAGGCATTGAAATATAATTTAAAAGCGTTAAAGATAGAAAAAAAACTTTTACCGAAAAATGATCCTACAACGGCTACTACGTATAACAATATAGGCTCTGTCTATCGCAAGCAGGGAAAATATAAAGAGGCTCTTGAAAATTACGAAAAATCTTTAAAAATGCAAAAAATAGTTTACGGTAAGAAAGATTCCTTAATCGCAACGACCTATAACAGTATCGGCAGTGTATATCGTCAGCAGGGTAAATACGAGGAAGCACTTGAAAATTACGAAAAAGCCTTGAAAATACGGGAAGAAGCTTTAGGCAAAGAGCATGTCTCAACAGCCACAATATGTAACAATATTGGTATGGTATATTACAAACAGGGGAAACCGAAAGAAGCATTGAAAGAATTGGATAAAACGTTAAAAATACAGGAAAAAATATTGGGGAAAGAACATCCCTCTACGAAAAATACACAAAAAAATATTAATTATCTGAAAAAAGAGATGGAAAAAAATAATAAGAGATAGTAATTTAGGCAGTGTCGCAGTACAATAGTCAAAATGATTCTCCCATTTGAAAATGAATAGCATACTGCGAACTGCCATGGATATTCATTCCTAAATCTATCTGATTGGGAGCAATGGATGTGACGTAGTAGCTCCCCAGTCCCAGAGATGAATCGGAGCGTAAGTTTATTTGCCAATAAACTGTTTTCAGAGATGATGCCTTCTACTTCGATTCGGTCAAGAAGTGTGCCGCCAATGTGCTGTTAGATGACCCCTATCCATAATGCTTTTGCTACAGCTACAATGAGTATGATGCCTACGATATTGAAGATTAAGCCGTAGGTTGCCATGGTTTTAATGGAAATAACACCGGAACTCATGGCAATAGCATTTGGTGGAGTGGCGATGGGAAGCATAAAGGCATAGGAAGCACAGATAGTGGCTACCATCATGATAAGGGTGGCATCGACACCTGTCTGTTCCGCTACTTTGTACAAAATAGGAAGCATGATGGATATGAGTGCGGTATTGCTGGTGATCTCTGTTGTAAAGGTGACCATGGTGGCAATGATAAGTAAAAATACAAGAAGAGGCATATCTGAAAAAGCAATAAGATGTGAAGCAATTTCCCCTGCCATACCCGTTTTTGTAAACGCATCAGCTATGGCAAAACCGGCACCAAAAAGGAACATGATACGATAGGGGATGCTCTCTTTGTCATCCATCCAGTTCAAAATACTGAAAGGCGGTGCAAAAAGAAGCAGACCGGCAGAAAGCAAGATACCCGGTTCGCTTAATCCAAGACCGTTGTAGTAGGGTTTGATGGGGGCATTGATGAGAAGAAAGAAGATCAAAGCACCTATAATATAGAGTACTTTTTTCTGATCTCCGTTCAAAGGATCTGTTTTAAGATCAGTTTCAATTTTATGATCATGCAGTCCAAGACTCAATATAAAGCCAACCACCGTGAACATAACAATGACAAGTGGTGCGACCAGGTACATCCACTGGGCAAAAGGAATGGCAGGCATTCCCAAATCTTCCATGATACCCATGAGTATAAGGTTGGGCGGGGTACCGATAGGGGTTAATATCCCCCCGATACTTGCTCCATAGGCAATGCCCAGAGCCAAACGCATTTTGAGTTTCACTTCATCGGTCAGAAAAAGAGCGATGGGTAGAAGAAGCAGGGTGGTGGTCGTGTTGGAGAGTACTGAGCTTAAAAGCCCTGAGGTGATGATGAGTGCAAAGATAATACCGCGAACAGAACTGGGAAAGAGCCCTAGCATTTTATTGGCGATGATCTTATGCAGGCCTGTTTTTTCTACAGCAATGGCAATGAGGAATCCCCCAAGAAAAAGATAGATGATCGGGTTGGCATAGTTGACGGCAGCTTCTTTGGTGCTTAAGACACCGGCAGCAGGAAAAAGTACGATGGGAAGGAGGGAAACCACAGCTAAAGGAAGACCTTCATTGGTCCATAAGGTGACCATGAAGACGATGATCGCAACCATGAATGTTTGTTGCAATGTAAAAAAACTGAACATAGCTGCAAAACTGATCAGTCCTAAAAGTAAAGCAATCAAAATATGCTTTGTTTGTTCTTCCATAGACATTAGCTATTCCCCTTTTTAACAAAACTGTAACTATTTGCTTAAATTGTGCCCAAAAAAACTAAAAATAACTCTTAATTATAGTTTTAGTGAATACAAGTAAAATATGTTTAACTCAATGTAAGGGAACAACATGCAAACTGTGCAGTATAAAGAGCATGAAGTGACAGTTTCAAAAGTGATTTGTATCGGTCGGAACTATGTTGAGCATATAGAAGAATTGGGTAATGAGATTCCCTCTTCCATGGTGGTCTTCAATAAACCCAATTCGGCTATCAGTGATACGCTCTATTATTTCTCAGAACATTGCCGTTTTGAAGGTGAGATCTGTTTTTTAATGCGAAACAGTCAAATAGCCGGTATAGGATTTGGTCTGGATCTGACCCATGCAGATATACAGAACCATTTAAAATCCAAAGGTCTGCCCTGGGAGAGAGCCAAAGCATTTGACCATTCCGCCGTTTTGAGCGAGTTTGTTCCCTATAACGGTGATGTCACGACACTGGAAATGAAACTTTTTATCAATGACTCACTGATACAATTCGCCACCTATGATCTTATGATGTACAAACCTGCTGTCATGCTCTCCGAGATAAATTCTTTTATGAGCTTTGAAGACAATGATATCATTATGAGCGGTACACCCAAAGGGGTAGGTACTTATCATGTTGGAGATAGATTTGTCGGTCAGATATTTTCAGATGATACCCTCATACTTGAAAAATCCTGGATCGTCCAAGATCTAAAAGATTTATAATAATATCAGCTATTACAATTTCCTAAAGGAATATATATGTCACACCACCCTAAAAAAACCATAGCAAAGCATTGGCTACAGTTCACTGTTCTGCTTGTGGGACTCTTCATTTGGTTTATTCCTACACCCTCTGGACTTGAGACTCAGGCCTGGCATCTTTTTGCTGTTTTCATCACCGCGATCTTTGCCGTGATCATCAATGCAATGCCTATCTTTACCTCTTCGATCATTGCTTTGGCTACGGTCGTTTTGACTGGAACACTGACAACCAAGCAGGCCTACAGTGGATTTTCAGAAGGCTTCATTCTTCTTATTATTGTAGCATTTCTCATAGCACGTGGTGTGATCAAGTCCGGATTGGGGAAACGGATCGCTTTTCTGATCATCAGAAAATTTGGTACATCGAGTTTAAAGCTTGGTTACTCTATTGTCGCGGCAGATATGTTTATCTCTCCTGCTTTTCCGAGCAATACAGCACGTTCCGGTGTTTTGTACCCCATTGTCAATGCTTTGGCGGCAGACTCTGGTTCAAAAGTGGCAGACGGTACACGTAAAAAGATCGGTTCATTTCTGATGATGACCTCCATGGCAGGGTTGACACTCTCTTCCACACTTTGGCTTACAGCGATGGCAGCTAACCCAGCAGGTGCAAAAATGGCAAAAGATGTTGGTATTGATATCTCTTACGGTTCCTGGGCACTCGCTGCTTCGGTACCGGTTCTGGTTCTCTACTTTCTTGTACCGTGGGTTATATACAAAATTTATCCACCGGAACTCAAAGAGACACCGGAAGCTCCGAAAATTGCACAGGAAGCACTTGATAAAATGGGCCCGGTACATAAAAATGAGTGGATCATGGGTGCTACTTTTATAGGTATGGTATTTTTATGGATCATGTCCGGAACCTGGGGACTCGATAAGACAGCTGTAGCCTTTCTTGGACTGGGTATTTTGATGCTGACCAATATATTTACGCTTGATGATCTAAGAGGTGAGGGGAATGCATTGGGTACACTGGTATGGTTCGCCATCCTTTATTCCATGTCCAAATACTTGAATGAATTGGGTTTCATGGGCTGGGTGGGAGACCATATTTCTACCTCCGTAGCCGGTTTGTCATGGCCTGTAGTCTATGTTTCTCTCATTGTGGGATATGTGTTGATACACTATTTCTTCGTTTCACAAACCGCACAGATGTTGGCACTTTTCTCTGTCTTTCTTGGGGTTGCTATCAAAGCAGGTGTGCCTCCTGAAATGATGGCTTATATGCTTCTTTTTGCCACTAATTTCAATGCCATCATTACTCCTCAGGGCTCTTCGGCCAACGTGATCTATACAGGTTCAGGTTACATAGACGCGGGCGAGGTTTATAAAGTAGGTGGTATTGTGACCGCAGTCAATACTTTGGTCTTTCTAACCATAGGTACCGCATGGATGATGTTGATTTTATAATCAATTGTAATATTTAAACTTTTTTCTTATTTTGCTATGTTAATATTATGCATAATAACTTTAACAAAGACAGAAATCAAAAGGAGAAGGTTTATGGAAAAAGTATCTAAAAGACAGAATTTTTTAAAGAAGGGGGTGATGACACTCTCTGTGGCATGTGCTTCACTGATCTTGTTGAGTACAACAACTCTGGAGGCAAAAGGTCCTTTGACTACAGAAGTGAAGACACAGGCTGTGCAGAAAACTTCTTTAAGCGAAGAGCGTATTAATACTGTCCTTAAAGAAGCTTATGAAAAGTTCAAAAATAACCAGGATGGTAAAAATGCTGACTATATCAAAGCATTGGCTATCGTGGATTCAAAGATCTTTGGTATTACACTTGTAACTCCGAACGGAAAAGTCTATGAAATAGGAGATACGAAAGCAGAAGTTTCTATTCAGTCCATCTCTAAAGTATTTACAGCCTGTATGGTACTTCAGGAGAAAGGTAATAAATTTCTTCAGGAAAAAATTGGTGTGAATGCAACAGGACTTGCGTTTAACTCTATTATTGCTATTGAATTACATGGTGGGTCTGCCTCCAATCCATTTGTAAATGCCGGGGCAATCCAGGCTACCTCATGGGTAGAAGCGAAAGATTCTAAAGAGAGATGGGCAAAAATTTATGCCAATATGGATGATTTTGCAGGTAAAAAACTGAACTTCAATGAAGAAGTATATGATTCAGAAGTCAATGATAATAAAAACAATCAGGCGATCGCTAAAATACTTGATGCACGTGGAAGAATGGGATCAGACCCGCTTGAAGCCACCACTGTCTATACCAAGCAGTGTTCTGTGAATGTTTCTGCACATGATCTTGGGGTGATGGCTTCAACATTGGCTAACCATGGTACAAATCCTAAAACAGGTAAGAAAATCTTAGATGAAAAGCATGTACCAAAGATCTTGGCAGTCATGGCTACAGCTGGACTTTATGACAATGCCGGAGATTGGCTCTACAATACAGGAACACCTGCCAAATCCGGTGTTGGCGGCGGAATTCTTGCAGTAGTACCGGGTAAAATGGGGATCGGTATTGTTTCTCCTCCGCTTGACAAGTTTGGTAACTCTGTACGTGGTCAGTTGGCAGCAGAATATATTATTGAAAAATTGGGTATCAACCCATTGGCACAGTAAGGAGTAGAGGATGAAACTTTCGTATTCCAGAACATTGCTATGGGCATTGTTACCTGTAGTAGGTACTTCATTGAATGCCGCTGAATCTCTTGTCCAATCCAATGTCTTAGAGGATGACCATGCCTATGAAACAGTCTCTCATACAGATCAAAAAGAGGATGGGTATATTTTGGGTGACGGTTGGAAAGTCACCGGTGATCTTAGAGCAGGGTATGTGACGTATGACTATAGCAATGATCCTAAAAATTTCAATCCTGATGTAAATAGAGGACATAAAGATTCAAGAGGTTTTTATGTGATCCCAAAAATTTCCATTACTTCACCGACATTTAATGGATTTTCTTTTAAGATCACTGGTGCTGGAGTCACTGATTTCGGTATCAATGATGAGCTTTATGAAAGTAGAACCTTCGCCTTTGGTGATGGTGCTTCTTATGCTATCTTGCAGGAAGCATATGTGAAGTATGTCAATGGCGGGCATACTTTTCTTGCAGGAAATTATGAATTATCTACACCGATGGTCGATGCAGATGACTGGTACTTACTGGCCAATACCTTCCAGGGTGTATACTATAAAAATACGACTATTGAGAATATTACTTTTGCTGGCGGATATGTTTATCAGATGGCAGGTGTTTGGGATGGTGGAGCAACAAATGCCCATCGTTTCCACTCTATCGCGGATCAATCTTATGTAGATAAAAGAGACAAAGACAATGCCGGTGATGCCGGTATGTGGGCAGGAATGTTCCAGTATCAAAAAGATGAACATAATCTTCAACTTTGGGACTATTATGCAGTAGATCTTTACAATATTCTATTTGCACAGTATGATTATTTTGGAAAATTTGAAGGTGGAAATTATGATGCCGGTGCGCAATTTATTAATTTTAAAGAAGTTGGTGCTTTAGCAAGTAATAATTATACCGAGATTGACTACAGTATTTTTTCTCTTAGACTGGATGGAAAATTTGATAACGGATTTGACTTTTCAACCGGTGCAGCCTTTTATACGGATGGTCCCGGTGCGACTGAAACACTTGGATCCTGGGGTGGGTACCCATATTTGGCAAATGGTATGATCTTTCACTTCTTTGAAGCAGGTAATTTAAGAAATGCAAATTCTTATAAAGTACAACTTGGGTATGATTTGAGTCAAGTTGTAACGGAAGGGTTATGGATCGGTGCAAGATTTACCTATTTTGATCTAGATCCTAAATATTCAATATCATCTTTAAATGATTTGGGACAGGACTCTCAGAAAAATTATGGACTTCGTGTAAGTTATAATCATCCTGATGGATACTACTTTACCGGTACTTACGAGTATGTTGATCTAGATCAGCAGCCTACAATATCTGCACTTAGATTAATCGGTGGATATAAATTTTAAACAATTAGGATAATTATGAAACAGATCGCTATTGCTTTTCTTCTCTTTTCCATATCTGTGTTTGCACAGGACAGAGAACTGATACCTTTTTCAAAAACAGAATTTACTTACATAGATAAAGCAGGTAATGAAAAAGATATTGATATGACAGGGAAAGACTTTATCTTTGTATCGGTACGGGAAGAAGAGAGTGACGGTAGATTTTATGCTGTAGACAGAGATGGTACTGTTTGGCTAAGCGGCGGTATCTCTTCGGGTGAAGAGATTGGTTTTACACCTTCAGGTGTCTGGCGTGTTTTGTATAAAAAACGTTTCTATACTTCTAAGAAATACCCTGAACCCGATGGTTCGAACAATATGGATTACAGTCTCTTTTTTACTCCGTGGGGGCATGCACTTCATAAGGGAAGTATTAACAATACTTCGCATGGATGTATCCATGTGGAAGAAAATAATATCAGAAGGCTATTCGCCTGGGCGGGTAAAGGTGTACCTGTCCTTGTGTCTCGCCATCGGTATATCCACTTTGCAAGACCGGATCTGAAGCGTATTTACCTTACAGAAAAACAATATAGACGGGCAAGACACAGATAAATTTGAGTCTGATCTTGCCATTTGTTAAGGAGTGACAATGTCTTTGGAAAATCCTACTACCTGGCTCCTCCCTTTTTTAAATCATCATAAAGATATGGCTTTTTTCCTTGTTATTGGTATTGGTTATATTATTGGTAATCTGCGTATTGGATCTTTTTCTATGGGCTCTGTTGCTGGTGTACTCTTTGCCGGCCTGGTTTTTGGATATTTTGGTTTCCGGATCTCAGGTTCTGCACAAATGGTCGGTTTTGCACTCTTCATCTTTTCTGTAGGTTATCAGGCAGGTCCTGGATTTGTCGCTGTATTGAGGCAGGACGGTTTGAAATATTTTGTTCTTTCTATCGTGGTCGCATTCACAGGGTTTGCTTTGGCGGCAGTTTGGGCCAACTTTCTCTCTCTGCCACCGGGAATGTCTGCAGGTCTGTTAGCTGGTGGTCTCACCTCTTCTCCTACTTTGGCAGCGGCACAGGATGCAGTCAATTCAGGTACGGTCAGTATTGCAGAAGGATGGACGAAAGATCAGATCATAGACAATGTGGCTATGGGTTATGCAGTGACTTATATTTTCGGATTGGTCGGGCTCATTATGGTCATGAAATATATGCCAAAAATGTTAAATATCGATCTGGTGCAGGAATCAAAAGATTTTGAAAGCGGAAACAGTGAAAAATATGACTTGCCTGAAAATGTCGTGTTAAGAACCTATCGTATCACCAACCCGGAAATAAAATCCATGCCTTTGGAAAAGTTAAGAGAACTTTACTGGGATAAAACTTCAGTCGTGAAAGTAAAACGTGAAGATAGTTTTTACCCGATAGATGAAGACGGATTGGTCGTTGGAGACATCATTGAAGTGTTGGGACCGCGTAAATATTTTACCGACAAGATCTCTAAAATAGCAGAAGAAATCGTGACTGAATGGAAAAGTGACAATGCCCAGGATACTGCACAGGTTATTGTCTCCAATAAGGATGTGGTAGGTTTTACATTGGGTGAACTTCAGATTAACAGACGGTTCGGTCTGCTGTTAATGGAGATCAGAAGAGCAGGGAAGCATATTGACCATAATGAAAATACTGTTTTAAATGAGGGAGATGTTCTGACTGTAATCGGTGCACCTCAGCAGATCGAAGCAATGGGTGAATATATGGGTCAGATCGAGCGTGCGGGGGTTGAGACAGATATGATCACCTTATCCTTCGGTATCGTTATCGGTTTGATGATTGGTTCATTTTCTGTTACTTTTGGAGGTGTTTCTGTCGGACTGGGATCAGCGGGAGGGTTACTTGCCTCAGGATTGTTCATAGGATACCGCAGGAGTATTAGACCGACGTTTGCTCAACTTCCCGAAGCAACACGATGGTTTCTTATGGAATTCGGCCTTCTCCTTTTCATGGCGGGGGTAGGTATGCGTGCCGGAGGCGGTATTCTGGAAACACTGCAGCATAATGGTGTTGTACTGGTGGGGGCGGGTATGTGTGTAACGATCGTGCCTATTTTGGTCGGTTATTTTGTAGGACGTACATTGCTCAATATCTCTCCGGCATTGATCTTTGGAGCCATTACCGGTGCCATGACATCCGGTGCGGCTCTCTCTGTGGTCATTAAAGAAGCGAAGAGCCCTGTACCTGCATTGGGATATACCGGTACTTATGCTTTTGCCAATGTACTGCTTGTGATCGCAGGTTCGTTAATTATGGCATTTTAAAAACAAGAGAGAAGATGATATGACATATTTTAGCGATGGTATTTGCTCTGTCCGATTCAACTCTTTCTTTAAAATGCATGTACGTAAAACCTTTGACAATTATGTGATTCCTCACTGGTAGCTGTAATATCATAAGACCGTGACCATAAGATGAAATCTTTAGATGAAATATGAAGGCTTTCAGAGATAAATAGAGGATTTTCCATTATAATAAATGATTGTAAATGAAGGTCTATTATCTTAACATTGATTTGGATTAAATAAAAAGAAGTAGGGTACGGTATGAAAATAACGATCGTTTTAAATGGTAAGAAAGCAGGACTGCCGGAGGTACGCAACGCCATTGCGATCTTTCGTCAAGAGAGGGAAGATGTTCAAGTACGTGTAACTTATGAATATGGAGATGTGGCACGTTTCCTTGATGAAGCTATTCAAAACGGTGTAGATCGTTTTATCATCGGTGGTGGTGACGGTTCTGTCAATGAAGTGGTAGATGCGATGGCAAAGCTTCCAAGAGAAAAACGGCCGATACTTGCCATTTTACCACTGGGTACGGCAAACGACTTTGCTACGGCCTGTACTATTCCTCTGACACCTCTGGAAGCCTTGCGTTTTGCTGCTTCAGGCAGTACGAGTCCTATTGATATGGCAAGAGCCAATGAACGACATTTTGTCAATATGGCGACTGCCGGTTTTGGTGCAAAGGTGACCAGTGAGACACCGGTAGAGCTGAAAAACTTTTTGGGTGGTGGTGCCTATACGCTGACAGGTGTACTCAAAGCGATGGATTTTGTCCCGTATAAGAGCAAGATCGTGACGCCAAAGCATGAAATGGATCTTCACGGTATCTTTGCCGGAGCTATTTGTAACGGTAGACAGGCAGGCGGGGGACAGGTGCTTGCACCCCGTGCCATGATCAATGATGGTCTGCTCGATATTGTCAGTATTCTGAAGTTTAAACTGGTTGATATACCACAGGTACTTTGGGAGATACAGAATCCGTCTCAGGATGGCCAATTCATTAAATATCTGCAAACGCCATGGGTAGAGAGCAGTGCAGACAGTGAGATACCGGTCAACCTTGATGGTGAACCTTACAATGCGAAGAAAATACGTTTTGAAATCATTCCTTCAGCGATCGATCTTGTTATACCGAAAGATGCTCCTTGTCTGATATAGAAAATAAAAAATCCTTACGCGTTCTGCATTTCAGTGACATTCACGTAGGTATACAGATCCGTCATATGGGCTGGAAAAGATGGTTCTCGAAACGTGCTGTAGGTGCGATCAACCTTTTGCGTGGCCGAGCCAGATATTTTGATGAAGTGGAAGAAAAAATAGCTGCCATTGTTCGTTTGAAGGAAGAGCAGAATATTGATCTCGTCATTAATACCGGTGACTATACGGCTCTGGGGCTTGAAACAGAGTTAGAATTGGCAAAAAGTTTTGTAGAACCGCTTATGACCCCGCCTCAAAGATATTTGACCGTACCGGGCAACCATGACATTTATGTGCATGAAGGTAACTCCCATTACCGTTTCTCAGAACAGTTCTGTTCCGTGCTGCAAAATGATCTTCCTGAGTATTGCAGAGGAGGGCACTGGCCACTGGTACGTCTGGTAGGTGAGAATGTGGCTGTGGTTGCAGTCAATTCTTCGCGCCCAAACCCCTGGCCTTGGCGTTCTGACGGCGAGATCCCCTCGGAGCAGCTTGAAGCCTTGAGTGAAATACTGGCCGATGCACGTGTGAAAGACCGCTTTGTCTTTATCATCACCCATTATGCACCGCGGCTTGCCAATGGAGAGCCCGACAAAAAACTCCATGGGCTTATTAATGCAGATGCATTTTTGGAACGTTGTAAAGTTTTGCAAAAAGGTGCCATTTTGTTTGGACATATCCACAAGACCTATCAGATAGACATGAAAGGATTAAGTGTACCGTTGATCTGTGCAGGATCTGCCACGATGGAAGGACATGAAGGTCTGTGGATCTATGAAGTGGAGGAGAGGGTACTTCGTTCAAAACAGATGAAGTGGAACGGAAGTGCATATGTTTCTGCTCACCCCTGATAGATCTCTCCTCTGGCAGGGTAAGCCCTGCCGCTTCTTTAGAAATTCATTTAACTTTTTTTATCCTGCTTGTCTAAAGAGATCCACAAGATCCATTTTGTCTGTTTTCATCAAATCTGTTTCCAGTGTTTTGGTTATTTTTGCTTTTGCTGCAGGGCTGATGCGCTCCATGACACGCTTAAAGATCATATCGGGTATTGCAAGGTAGGTTGTCGTATTTTTCTTGCTGATGATGTTTGAAATATCTTCAGCGATCTCACGAATGACATCTTCTTCTTTTTCCTGGAGAAGTGAATGTCTTTCACCAATGCTTCCTCTGGAGAAAGTACCACGACCCTGGCTTCCACCCTTAAATCGTCCTGCCTGATCGGAAACCATTTCATGCAATCTCAAATGTGATTCATCATAGATCTTCTCATCAACCAGGTCAAGTTTGACATTTTTTGGTTTCATTCCTGCTTCTGCCTCAAGGTCACGAGGCATAGCATCATACACTTTCAACTCGCCTAAATTTGCCAAAATTACAAGATCACCAACTACCATGATAACTCCTTTTTTTATTATTGTATCCTAAAGTATGATACTTTGTCTATCACATGTACATAACATCAAAATAGCGATATACTTATATATTAACGGAGGGGAAATAATGACATTATGGACATTGCTTGGTGTGGGGATCCATCTTCTGGTAATTTTACGTATTTTGACACGCCAGCATCGGCAGCCGGCTTCACGTATTGCCTGGATCATAGTAGTGCTGGTTTTTCCCATTTTCGGCATTTTGGTTTACATCAATTTTGGTGAGGTCAATATTGGTCGCAGGCGTGTAAAAAAACTGCGTACGATCATTGAGAATATGCCTAAGTTTCCTCCGGCAGTACTGGGAGACGAGTCCAATCTGAAAACGAACATACCGGAACTTTATTCTCCTCTTTTTGCCGTGGGAAAATCCATTAACGGATTTCCTGCCGTTGGTGGGAACAGAGCAGAACTTCCTGCAGACTCCAATGCGGCAATAGATAGGATGGTTGCCGATATCGATGCGGCGAAAGAGCATGTGCATCTGAGTTTTTACATCTGGCTGCCTGACAACAACGGACGAAAAGTGGTCGAGGCACTCAAGCGGGCAGCCACCCGCGGTGTGACATGCAGGGCAATGGCCGACGATATCGGTTCACGTACCATGATACGTTCCAAGCACTGGACAGCCATGGAGAAAGCGGGTGTCAATTTGGCTGTACTTTTGCCTGTCGGCAATCTGCTGCTTCGACCATTTATGGGAAGGATAGACCTCAGAAACCACAGAAAGGTCGTTGTCATTGATGCAAATATCACTTACTGCGGAAGTCAGAACTGTGCTGATCCGGAATTCCGTGTCAAGCCGAAGTTCGCTCCCTGGGTGGATATTATGATGC
>JAMONL010000089.1 GCA_027065815.1 Sulfurovum sp. | reverse complement strand
TCTGTGGTTGGTTTGCCTGCACTGGTTCCCAAAAAAGTCAGTTTCATTCTTCCCTCTTTTGCCAGGCATGCCAAACAGAGTTGATATTGGTCATGGGTTTCGGGAGTATAAAAGTAATGGCGATATTCTCGATCGTTTCAAGTACCACGATATATACCGCGATGTAAAACATCACAATGCCATTCAGCACAACAGGATGCTATTTTAATGCTCATCTTTTTTTTCACCTCTTTTTTTAAGTATTATAACTTATTCCATCAATTTTTGAAATCATCTTATTAAACCATTATGGATTGAAAGGAGATAAGTGGTTTGGTTTTGTTCCCTTATTTTTTTCTTTTTTCCTTCAAATTAGAACTCTAAGATGCTATAAGCATTAAATTTGATAAAATACAATTCACAAATAAAAAGGTTTAATTATAATGAATCAGAGTAAAGATTTTTTACGTACCATCGTTGAGGAAGACTTAAAGTCAGGCAAGTATAAAGAGGTGGTGACAAGATTTCCTCCAGAGCCTAACGGGTTCCCACATATTGGACACGCTAAATCAATCGCTATAAATTTTGGTATCGCCCGTGACTATAAGGGGCACTGTAATCTGAGAATGGATGATACCAATCCAACGACAGAAGATACCCAATATGTTGAAGCACTTAAAGATGCTGTAAAGTGGCTTGGATTTGACTGGGGAGATGACGTATATTTTACTTCCGATTACTTTTTCCAACTCTATGATTATGCTGTTCAACTCATTAAAATGGACAAAGCATACGTGGACAGTCTTGATGAAGAGACCATGAGAGAATACCGCGGAACGGTTACAGAAGCGGGAAGACGCAGTAAGTACGCCCAACGCAGTGTTGAAGAAAACCTGGACCTTTTTGACAGAATGAAGAATGGTGAGTTTAAAGACGGTGAACACGTTCTTCGAGCTAAAATTGATATGTCTGCTGCCAATATGAAAATGAGAGATCCTCTTTTGTATCGCATAAGACATGCACATCACTTTAGAGCAGGAGATGAGTGGTCTATTTACCCCATGTATGACTTTGCGCATTGTCTATCCGACTATATTGAGGGTGTGACCCACTCTATTTGCACACTGGAATTTGAAAATAACCGCGATATTTATAACTGGGTACTTGATACACTTGAGCTAAAACCACCACGCCCTTACCAGCATGAGTTTGCAAGACTTGGCATAAACTATACAGTAATGAGTAAAAGAAAGCTTTTGGAATTAGTTGAAGACGGGCAAGTAAGCGGTTGGGATGATCCCCGTTTACCGACGATTGCCGGATATAAAAGAAGAGGTTATACGCCAGAATCTATTTTAACCTTCTGCGATCAAATAGGTATAGCAAAAGCAAATTCCATGGTGGATGTCGCACAACTTGAGTTTTGTATAAGAGACGACTTGAATACAAAAGTACCTCGCGTTATGTGTGTGCTTGACCCACTCAAAGTAACCATCGAAAACTATGAAGGCTCTGAAGAGATCGATGCTTCATACTACCCGGATGATGTCCCTAAAGATGGCTCAAGGAAACTGCCTTTTTCCCGTGAAATCTATATTGAACGTGATGACTTTATGGAAAACCCTCCAAAAGGTTACTTCCGCCTTACACCGGAACAACCCGTAAGACTGAAACACGGTTTTATCATCTCTTGTAAGGAAGTGATAAAAGATGCCAATGGCAACATTACAGAAATTAAAGCAGAGTATTACCCTGATTCCAGAAGTGGCTCAGACAGTAGCGGTATAAAGGTTAAAAGTGCTATTCAGTGGGTGAGTGCCAAAGAAGCTAAAACAGTCGAAGTAAGGCTCTATGACAGACTCTTCTCTGCAGAGATCCCCGAGGGCGTAGACGATCTAAACCCGGACTCTTTGAAAATCATTAAAGATGCGCTTATTGAACCTGCTGTGATCACAGACAAACCTGATGAGAGATTCCAATTTGAGAGACAGGGCTATTTTTATGCGGATCCTGTTGATTACAGTGATGAAAATCCTGTGTTCAATAAAATTGTCGGACTGAAAGACTCTTGGTCTAAAAAAACAAAAGTAAAAGACACACCTAAGCCTAAAGCTAAAAAAGTGCAAGTAGATGGGGAAGTAGTCCCTATGAGCGAAGCTGAACAAGCACTATTTGACAAGTACACTGCTGAGTTTGGACTCAATAGCGAAGTAGCCAATACTTTGGCCCGTGATGAGCAGCTTTCATCATTCTATGAAGAGTCTCTTTCTCTGCTTGACAGTCCTGTATCTCTGGCTAATATTGTCACAAACGAAGTGGCTAGAGAATTAAAGCAGATAGAGGCAAGTGAGCTGAAATTCAGTGCAAAGCAGATAGCCCAACTTGTTCAAATGGTTGATGATACAACGATTTCAAATAAAATTGCCAAACAAGTGTTTGAAGAGATGGTCAGATCGGGAGAAGATCCAGCAAAAATAGTGGAAGCTAAAGGACTTGTTCAGATAAGTGACCCTGCTAAAATTTCACCTATTATCGATGAGATAATTACAAAAAATCCAGATAATGTTGCTAAATTCAGAGCCGGTAACACTAAACTCCTAAGCTTCTTTGTTGGGCAAGTATTAAAAGCTACCGGAGGCAAAGCAAACCCAAAAGTAGTGAATGAGCTCGTGGCTGAAAAGTTAAAATAATAAATATATGGTGTTAAATAAAGTGTATATGATGATGCATAAAAACAGCTATATGATCAACAAAAAAAATACTTGCTTTTTTATGCCTGTTTCAGTAAATATCCCTATAATAACACTACTGAAATTCAACCACTATCGGAGTGAAGAAACATGCTAAGATTTGCCCCTTCACCAACTGG
>JAMONL010000088.1 GCA_027065815.1 Sulfurovum sp. | reverse complement strand
TGAGACAGAAAAAGCTAAACAATCTGTGAAAAAAGCACCTGTTAGCAAAGCTCCAGCTGCAGCAAAGGCCACCCCGGCCGCTTCAGCTATAACGTACTATATCCAGGTAGGCTCCTATAAAGGTGTGCCAAGTAAACGATTCCTTACAGTCATTAAAAACAACGGTTTTCACTATAAGATAACAAACCCAGCAGCAAATGGGAACAAAAAGCTACTTATCGGTCCGTATTCAAGCAGAAAATCTGTTGATACTGCACTCATCCGTGTCCGTGACCTGATCAATAAAAGTGCCTTCGTGGTAAAGAAGTAGTATTTCATGCATAAAACGATTCTTTTTGACCAACTCACCCCCGTAGCACTTTACGGGAAGATCAAAGAGCTTTTCCCTAATGAGATCACAATGCTGTTTGAAAGTATGGTCAATACCAGTGACGGAAACTTCTCTTTTATTGTCATTGGTGCACAGGAACGCTTAAGTTATAAAAATAAAATAACACACTATACAGACAGGGAAGGCAAAGAAAGTACTTTGGAAGAAGATCCTTTCAGCTTTTTAAAATCTTATTATGCACACATAGATAAACAGCAATACAAAGAGAAAGCACAGGAAGTAGGATTTTCCTTTGTTGATGGTTTCATCGGTTTCATTGCCTACGATATGGTCAAAGTTTTTGAACCTGTACTTGAAGAGAGTATGGATCATCTGCTTGACCCGCTCAATACACCGGATCTTGATCTGATCCGTCCCAAGATCATTATTGCATACTCACACAAAAGTGCAAAACTCACACTGATCCTCAATGATGAATCTATGAAAGACGGACTGGACTCCATTGAAGATATTTTACACAATACCTGTACACCAATGCCGATAAAGGCGGTTAAGCTTGAAGGTGAAGGCAGCTTCAGTATTGATGAGGAGCGGTTTAAACAACTGGTGATAGAGTCCAAAGAAAATATCCGTTCAGGAGATGTTTTCCAGATCCTGCTTTCCAACAGATATACACAGAAAGGCCAGATCGATCCTTTGAGCTTTTACAGGGTGTTACGTTCAAAAAACCCTTCTCCTTATCTCTTTTTACTTGACTATGAAACGTTCTCCATCTGCGGTTCAAGTCCAGAAGTAATGGTCAGACTGACCGAAGATGAAATTCTGCTTCGTCCTATCGCCGGTACGCGTAAACGCGGCAAAGATGTCAAACGAGACAAAGAGCTTGAGCTTGAAATGTTGAACGACCCTAAGGAGTGTGCGGAACATCTCATGCTGATCGATCTAGGACGCAATGATGTAGGACGTGTCGCCAAAACGGGTACGGTAAAAGTCACCGATATGATGCGTGTAGAGAAATACTCCCATGTCATGCATATGGTATCGGATGTAGAAGCAAAGATCGATGAAGACAAAGACATGTTCGATCTTTTTGCTGCTACTTTTACTGCAGGAACCATGACAGGTGCACCAAAGATCGAAGCCATGAAACTCATTGCCGAATATGAAGGTTTGAAGCGCGGATTCTATTCTGGAGCAGTAGGCTATTTTGCTTTTGACGGAAATATGGACTCGGCGATCACTATTCGAACTTCGCTTATAAACAAAGACTCTATTACGCTGCATGCGGGTGCAGGTGTCGTGGCAGATTCCATTCCTGAACTGGAATACTTGGAAGTCAAAAACAAACTGGGTGCTCTGCTCGCGACACTTAAAGAAATGGAAACGCTCTAAAAGATGGCAAAAACACTTTTTGCCATCTTCGGAAACCCCGTTTCCCATTCCAAATCACCACTGATGCACAACCTTGCCTTTCAAGGTTTGGACTTTAACGGATGTTATACACGATACCTGCTTGAAGAGGGAACAACACTCAAAAAAACATTTTTTGCTCTTGGACTCAAAGGTATTAACATTACTGTTCCCCATAAAGAGCATGCTTATGATGCCTGCGATATTCTTGACCCTTTTGCTAAAAAAGTAGGTGCGGTGAACACCATCATCGAAAAAGAGGGGAAATTGTACGGATACAATACCGATGCCCCCGGTTTCCTCAAAGCGATCTCAGAATTTGAAGCGGTCAAAACCATACTTTTTCTGGGTGCTGGCGGTACAGCACAGTCCACTTCCAGTATATTGCGGGATGAAGGTTATGACGTGACGCTTATCAACAGAAGTGCAGGTCGTTTGGAAAAATTCAAAAAAAGCGGTTTTAAGACTTATACTTTTGATAACTTTGAACCCTGCACTTACGATCTTGTCATCAACATGACTTCTGCAGGACTGGAAGATGAATCACTTCCTGCACCTAAAGAGATACTTGACAAAGTGATCCCTGGAGCAAAAGCCTGTGTCGATGTCATCTACGGGAAAGAGACACCTTTTTTAGCGCTCTCCAAAGCCTATGGTAGACCTACCAAAGACGGCAGTGATATGCTACTCTATCAGGGTATTATTGCTTTTGAATATTTTACAGATCACCGTTATACTTTTACAGACATAAAATCCCACATGCAAAATGCTTTCCGGCTATGAAAAAGGTACTGAGCGCTCTTATTCTTATATTAGTGATCACTGCCACTATTATCTGGTTCAATCTGCCAAAAATCACCCCCTACTACATGCAATTGACAAAACCACGTGTAGGACTCAATCTTGATCTTCAACCCAAAGAGCAGAGAAGCGCTTCTTTTACAGGCTCACAAAAATGTCAGAAGTGCCACAAAGAGAACTACCATGACTGGAAGAATTCAATGCATTCCAAAATGATCAAAGAGATTAAAAATGATCCTGATGCTGTCATTGCAGATTTCACCACACTTCCGAAAGATGCAGACTTTACGCTTGCAGAAGTGGTCTATACAGTCGGAAGCAAATTCAAGCAACACTATATGATCCCTGCGACCATTGACGGAAAAAAAGATTTCAGACTTGGTAACTACCAATGGAATACACAAAATAACAAGTGGCAGCACTTTTACCCCTACCAGGACTGGTACCGTGACGCTTACCCTCATAACAACAAAACATTTCCTACATCCAATACTTGTGACGGATGTCACTTTACAGGCTACATGTCCACCAGGAAACGTGTAGAACCTGCCATTGCCTGTGAAAGCTGTCACGGACCGGGATCGGAACATGTTAAAGATCCTGACTCTCCTGTCTTTAAAGCCAGTCTGTTCGACCCCATACGCACCAATGAAGTCTGTCTCCAGTGTCATATGCGAAACAGAGACAAACGTATGGAGACCCACAATGCAAGCGCGAAGGATATATGGATGACTGCAAAGGATTACCCTGCAGGATATGAACCGGGTAAAGCCCTCATTAACTATAAACTCCCTGCACCCTTTGCTTTGGGAAAAGAGACAAATGAGTTCTGGGCCAATGGGGCAGCCAAAAAGAACCGCACACAGGGCAATGAATATATCCATGACCGTATGTATCAGCATGGTATCACCTGTATCAACTGTCATGATCCGCATAAACTGACCAATACCGCCAAGAAACCGCAAGGCAATGATGCCTGCATGAAGTGTCACTCTTTCAGTTCTATCATTGGACCACACCAGAATACGCTTGAACAGCATACACACCACAAGTCTGACTCAAAAGGTTCACTGTGTATCGAGTGTCATATGCCAAAAACAGGAAAACACACAGAGCAGTCTCCATTGACCGTACGCTCACACCGCTTTGCCTTTACCTACCCGGCACAGACAAAAGCCTATGGTATGCCGGCAGAGACCAATGCATGTTATGCCTGTCATAAAGACAGAACATTAGATTCCTTACAGGAAGATCTCCAGGAATGGGGTAAACTTGAATGGGAGAAATTGGAAATACCACTGGATTTCCTAAAGATAGATCTCAATAAAACCCACGAGGTTTTATTTGATTTCAATTAACCTTAATAACTTATAATAGAAGGAGAAAAAATGTTTCAAAAGAGGAGTGATAAAGTGATTAACATCCTTATGATAGAAGATGATCCGGAATTTGCAGAACTTTTAAGTGAATATCTTTCACAGTTCGATATCAAAATAACCAATTACGAAGATCCTTACCTTGGACTCAGTGCCGGCGTCAAGAAGTATGATCTGATGATACTTGACCTGACACTTCCGGGTATGGATGGTTTGGAAGTTTGTGAAGAGGTTGTTCGTAAATATGATATGCCTGTTATCATCTCTTCCGCACGTTCAGATATTAATGACAAAGTACAGAGTTTTGAACTGGGTGCCTACGACTACCTTCCTAAACCTTATGATCCCAAAGAGATGTATGCACGTATCATGTCTATTTTAAATCGTCTCGACAAAGGAGAGGGAAAGAATGCTGCTTTACCTAAAAGTGATTTTGAGATCAAAGGAGATACAATCTACTTCAAAAATGAAGCACTTACACTGACCCCGGCTGAATTTGAAGTACTTTCTCTTTTGGCAAAAAATCAGGGTATCACACAGTCCCGTGAACAGATCATTAATACCTCTGCCACGATGAGCATCGATTCACAGGGTAAAAGCCTCGATGTGATCATTTCCAAAATACGTACAAAATTGGGAGATAACAAACGCATACAGGCTGTACGCGGTGTAGGATATAAACTTGTTTAACGGTTTTTCTTCACTGCGGAGTAAAATCAACCTTGTTTTCTCCATTACCCTCTTTCTTCTTGCCATTCTTTTTATCTCTTCCATAAAATATGACCATGCAAAATTTGAAGAGCGCAATGAAGCACATGAACGACTGATCTCCCATTACATCTATGACTACTATATGAAAACAGGGGAAATAGATGAAGCCTATCTTGAAGCCCAAAATATGTTCCTTATTAAAGACAAAGAAAAAGTCGTACAGATAGAACATTCATTCAAAGAGAAAGGAAAATATAAAAAATATGCCGTTGACACCTTCCGTCTGCAGCGTATTGTCCTCATAAACAATGACCGTTTTAAACTCTTTTTGGAAAACAAGAACAAACCCAAGTATCCCCTCAAAAGAATTGTTGTATTTTCCATTGTTTTTCTTCTTATTATCATGTTATATCTTTGGGTGGTGAGAAGTCTCAAACCTATTTCTGAACTCAAGAACAAGATCAAAACATTCTCGGAAGGGAATCTGGATATACAATGTGCCAGTGACCGTAACGATGAAATAGGGGAAGTGGCCAATGAATTCAATCATGCCGTTACAATGATACGTGAACTTCTACAATCACGCCAACTCTTCCTTCGCGCCATTATGCATGAGCTCAAAACCCCCATTGCAAAAGGAAGACTGATGAGTGAAATGCTTCCGGATGAAAAAAGCAAAGCACGTCTTCACAGCATCTTTGAGCGCCTGAACCTGCTCATAGACGAGTTTGCGAAGATCGAAAAGATCACTTCCAAAAACTTTGAACTGCATCTCAATCCTTACAAAATGTCTGACCTCCTTGAAGCCAGTATCGATATGCTGATGATAGAAAATCCGAGTCGGCTGATCACGACCAAGATCAAAGAAGACTATATTATCAAAGTGGATTTTGAGCTCTTTACCCTTGTCATTAAAAACCTCCTTGACAATGCCATAAAATACAGCACAGACAAACATGTCATAGTCAGCATTGATAAAGACAAGATTGAGATCATGAATAAAGGAGAGGGATTAAGCGAGCCGTTGGAAAATTATTTTAAACCGTTCCATACATCAAAAAACAGTTTGGGATTGGGTATTTATATTGTAAAAAGCATTTTGGATATTCATCATATGACCTTGACATATGACCATAGAGAAGATCAAAATATCTTTATGATCATTTAATGGTCAGGTAAAATACTTACTCAGAATCTGAAATAGCATCCGAAAGCATAAATGCCAGTTCCAAAGCCTGAGAAGCATTCAGTCTTGGGTCACATTGTGTATGGTAACGGCTTGCAAGTCCTTCTGCAGTGATCGCACAAGAAGTGGATCCTGTACACTCTGTTACATCATTTCCGGTCATTTCAAGGTGTATTCCGGCCGCAATGGTTCCCATCTCTTTATGGATTGCAAAGAACTGCTCAACCTCAGAGAGGATATTGGCAAAATCTCTTGTTTTAAACCCGGATGATGATTTCTCAACATTCCCATGCATAGGATCACAGGACCAGACAACATTTCTTCCTTCATCTCTTACACGTTTTAACAATTTAGGGAAATAGTGTCTGATCTGACTTGCACCCATACGTACGATTAGATTCAGTCTTCCCTCTTCATTGTCAGGGTTCAATGCATCGATCAGTTCGATCAATTCATCTTCTTCCATACTTGGGCCGACTTTACAGCCGATAGGGTTTTGAATACCTCGGAAGTACTCAATATGTGCTTCAGTAAGGCTTCTTGTTCTGTCCCCTATCCACAACATATGGGCAGAACAGTCATACCACTCACCTGTCTCAGAATCTTCCCTGGTCAATGCTTCTTCGTAGTTCAAAAGCAGCGCTTCATGTGAAGTATACAGAGTTGTCATATGCAGTTGTGGCATCGTATCTGAGTTTAAACCACAGGCAGCCATGAACTTCATGGATGAATCTATTTTTGTACTGATCTCATCATAACGTTTTCCCAGAGGATTGTCTTTGATAAAATCCAGGTTCCACTGATGTACTTTATTCAGATCTGCCAGACCGCCTCTCGAGAATGCTCTCAAAAGGTTCAGTGTCGCAGCAGACTGATTATAGGCTTTGATCATATTATGCGGATTCGGTACTCTTGCTTCTTCCGTAAATTCAATACCGTTAATGATATCACCGCGGTAACTTGGCAATTTCACCCCGTTTACCTCTTCAAAGTCTGACGATCTTGGTTTAGCAAATTGTCCTGCAATACGCCCTACTTTGACTACCGGTTTGCCTGTTGTATACATCAGGACCATATTCATTTGAAGCATGAGTTTAAAAAGGTTTTTTATACTTGAAGCATTAAAGTCAGAAAAGCTTTCGGCACAGTCTCCACCCTGAAGTAAAAAAGCTTCACCACGTCCTGCTTTGGCCAATTTCTCTTTGAGTTTTCTGGCTTCACCCGCAAAAATAAGCGGAGGATAAGAACTCAACTCAGCTTCTACTTTTTCAAGCGCTTCTTTATTCTGATATGTTGGTTGTTGCTTTATGGGAAAATCTCTCCAGCTGCCTGGTGTCCAACTCATGGGTTATCCTTCTGAATAAAGGGCGATCATCATATCGCCCCAAAAATTAATGCCATGATTATAGCTTAAAAAATATGAAAAGAATATGGATTAAAGTCTAATACTGAAAATATGTTAAATTTTTCTGATTTTTCACTTAAAATTTCAAAAAGAGAGAGTTTTTCACAGGGTGAATAAGTTGTGAATAACTCATATTAAAAAATGAAACCCGTTCACAGCGTCATATCATAAAAGTGTTACTTTCTGGAAACAAAGGTGACAAAGTTAGACCACTGGAAAATCGTATCGATATTTTTAAATCCTGCCTCTTTACACATCTGTATATTCTCTTCGATCGTAAAAGGGATTAGCACATTTTCCAAAGCTTCACGTTTTTGTGCGATCTCATACTCACTGTAGCCCTGCTCTTTTTTATAGGCATAATAGATGTCTATAAGGTCTTTATCGAGCTTTTTGTCTGTGAAAACCACTTTTTCCGAAAAGATGAACAAGCCGTCATCGCTCAAAGCATGATAAAGTTTTTTCACCAGTTCAACCCGTTGCATAGGGCGTATGAATTGCAAGGTGTAATTGGCCACAATAATATCTTCTTTCGTATAGTCATAACTCAGCATATCTGCCAGTTCCAGATCTATCTCTGCACCAAAAGCCTGACATTTCTGATCTGCTCTGTCCAGCATGGCCTGTGAATTATCCAAACCTTTCAGCTGCATTTTCACATCCATTTTACTGTGAAGATCAAGCAGAAATTTTGCCGTGGAGGAACCCAGATCAAGTACTTTTTTTCCCTCTTCCTGCTCTGTCAGTATCAGCGCAATAACCAGCTTTCTCACCTCATCGTAAAAAGGTACGGAACGGCTCAGCATGTCATCAAAAACTGAGGCGACAGCTTCATCGAATTCAAATTTTTTTTCTATGGGTGTATTAAATACTTTATCTTTCATCTCAAATTATCACTTCTTCTATATTTTTTATACTACACTTCAAAATTTTCAAAACCTACATATCTACCAAAGGAAAGCATATACAAACTTTTCAACAGGTTTGGAGAGATCTGGTTTAACTCCTCGAATACAGAATTTTCCATATTAGTCTTTTCCATAGAAGTGATAACATCATCCAATACTTTTGGTAAGACCTGACACAGTTTTTTAAATGCATCATCACGTTGTGTAACCATTTCATAAAATCTGTCTATCGACACTCGGCGGATATTCTCATGTTTGAACGGTTGTTTGTCTATACTGATCTGCCATGGAATATTCTGACTTTTTTTAGCAATGACTTCAACCAATAAACACTTTATATCTGCAGCTTTCAATATTTGATTTTGCATCACAATATAGGTTTTTTGTGACGAAGAGGAATTCATTGTATTATGTTTATTTTTCATTTCAACATACATTTTTTGTTTCTCATTGATAAGATCAAACCCTTCTTCCGGAACCCTCCAATCACTATCAATATATTTAAATATATTTTGATGGAAATATCCAATATGATTCGTATTTGATTTATCCATCTGTCTGATAATTTCGGACTCTATGATCTCTTCAAATGATTTACCATACACTTTACTGTCAAAAGTAAGTTTTATGGGGTCAATAAGGTTTTTATTAAATTTCTTCAAATCTATTTTAAAACGATATTTCTCTACAGTCTCTTTTACATGGTTGAACAGATCTTTATCTGATATAAATCCAAGATCATACTTTTGCATTTTTGATCTTCTCTATTTCATTTAACAGTCCCACCAATGATGTACCCAAAGCATATGCCAAATTGACAGGTACGGCATTCCCTATCTGCTTATACTGCTGCGTCATTGAGCCTTCAAATTTCCATTGGTCAGGAAATGTTTGTATACGAGCATATTCACGAACCTGAAAAGGGCGGGTTTCATCAGGATGACAACGTTCAGTCTGCTTTTGTGCAGGAGAACACGTCAATGTTAAGGAGGGTTCATCCCAACTAATACGGCGTGCAATACCTGTTTTACCCCCACCCAGATAAAAACTTTTCATCATATATTCTTTTTGAAGATCTATAGGTAGATCTCTCCAATACCCTCCAGGAGGTATAAGATCTAAGATCTTTTTCTTTTTTTCAGGATATTCCTGTCCCGGGGAAACTTGCACATCTGTATCAAAAAGATCACCTTTTTTAAGTGCATCTTTCAGAGTATATATTTTACTGCTTCCTGTCGGCCATACAAAGGAAACAGCAGACGCATATTCCTTTTTTATACCAATAATAAAAAGACGTTCTCTCTTTTGCGGTACCTGGTAATGTATCGCCTTTAGTACACGTGGAGATAATACTTCATAGCCCATAGACTCAAATACTTCTACCATGGTTTGAAGAGTACGTCCTTTGTCATGACTAAAAAGTCCTTTAACATTTTCTGCTAAAAATACTTTAGGTTGAGACTCTTTCAGTGCTCTTGCAAATTCATAAAAAAGAGTACCTCTCGTATCTTCCATACCCATTTTTTTACCTGCATATGAAAAAGTCTGACAGGGGAACCCACCGGTAAGCAGATCAATTTTGTCTTTATAGGGTTTGAAATCAATTTGGGACACATCACCATGAATCACATTCCACTGAGGTCGATTCTTCTTTAATGTGTCTGTTGCATAACGGTCAAAGTCATTCAAGAGTGTATGGCGAAAACCTGCTTTTTCCATACCTAAAGCCATACCGCCTGCTCCGGCAAAAAGTTCTATACTTTTATATGCTCTCATCGGTACAACGGATGATTTTTGATTATATGCGGTAAAAAGATCTGAAACACTCATAGATTCTAACTGCTCAACATGATAATATCTATAGTTATTTTCCGGATTGCGATTGGCCTTTAATTTTCCATCTCTATCCCAACGTCTGAGTGTTTCGGTTGAGACTGACAATATTTTTGATGCTTCTATAATTGAATATGTTTCACCCATAACAACTCCTTTATCTTCTGAAGATAGATCAATGACAACATTATACATGGTTACTATTCAAAAGAAGCAAAAGATGTCAAAATGTCATACTTTTTAAAAATTATCTCTCTCCTATAAAATCCTGCATGATTTTATAATAACGTGCATCGGAAGAGATATCTGCATGCCCTCTGTTCTCTATGATATCCACCTGAAGTTGTACTTTTGGGAAAGCGTTTATCAATGCTTTTGTCCGACCTAAAGGGATCACCTCATCATTCTCTGCAATGACAATAAACGTTTTTGCTTTAATATCTTTCACCCTGCTCTTTGAATCATATTTGTCATGCAGTAACAGACTGACCGGGTAAACAGGGTAACGATCCTGTGCTACATTGACAATACTGTCAAAAGGGGTGATCAATGCCAGTTTTGACACCTCCCTGTTCGCAGCTACATACGTCGCTACGGCCGTACCCAGACTGCGGCCGCCTACAGAGATCCGTGTATGCTGTGCTTTCACTTTGTCATAAAGGCACAAAGCATCACTATAGAGCCCCTCTTCACTGGCTTCCCCTGTACTTAGTCCGTATCCTCTGTAATCCATCAGATACACTGTAAACTCCGGGAATTGCCCTGCAATATAATCCGCACTCTGTGCCATAGATTCTGCATTGCCTCCAAAATAGAGAATAGCATTCTCATGTCCTTCATTCAAAACAATAATATTGATCTTTTCATTGTCATTTTCCAAAAACATATTTTTATAGTTTGCTGCAATAATTTTGGGTGTGGGATAATAGAGAAAGTACCGCTGTCTCAAATAAAGGAAGAGTCCTACCACAAGATAAAGCAAAACCAGTGCAGACAAGGCGATAAATAAATTTTTCATATGATCATTTTAGCCTAAACAGAATTTATGACACGGTATGCACATTGACATTGTTGGCATAACTTTTGGCATACGCTATGTCCATAGCTATCTGCTTTCGCAGTCCCTCAAGGTCTGAGAACTTCATATTGTCACGTACAAATCCCTTAAAAGTGATCCAAACCGTTTCCCTGCTTACCTCTACCTCCTGGTCCAAGATGTGTGTCTCTACAGCGAAACTCCCGTCTGTCGTGACCCTGTGTCCTAAAAAACTGACAGAATCATACCAGGTATCACCGATCCTGGTCGCTGTCACGTAAACCCCCTCTTTAGGGAGTTGATAAGCTTCTACCTTCAGATTGATCGTCGGTACCAGTTCTTTTTTACCAAGTCCCTGCCCCTGTACCACCGTTCCGTCTATACTGTACGTACGTCCGAGAAGTGTGTTCACCATCGCTATATTACCCTCACGCAAATAGCTTTTGATCGTTCTCGAATGGATAGATATTCCCTTTATCGTCACCTCATCGATGATTTCTACTGCCTTATGGAAAAGTGCCTCCAATACCTGTGCATTACCGGCTTTTTCTTTGCCGAAATGAAAATCATACCCCACCACCACACGTTCCAGTTTTGGAAAATCAAGATTCAATTTGGCAACAAAATCTTCAGGACTCAAGTCTTTTAATTTATCTAAATGGTAAAAATGGCAGGCTTTGGAAGTATAAAGGGAACGCTTGTATCCCGGTGTCAAATAGCCCCCGTTTCGTTCTATGATGACCAGAGCATCCACTTTTTCTATGAGTTTCTGATGGGCAAGGTGTATGCCGTCAAAGGAACCGATAGCGATGGATTTAATCGTATTATTTAATTTCAATCATTTCTCCAACAGTTTTATAAAATGGTAAAGGTACTCCCGGTTTCCCTCTTTCCCTGAAACTTTGGATTCTGCCTGATGTTTCAGATCCCAACCTAACATTTCTGCTTCTGCTTCAAAGGCCTCTTTTCTTCTGGCAATCGCATCCATATCCTGTACCACGCCCCTGCTGTCACGTTTCACATCTTTACCAACTTCAAACTGGGGTTTATAAAGGATAACAATATCACTTCCCTTTTCGGCCAATCTGTCTATCGCAGAGATGATCTGTAAAATCGAAATAAAAGAGACATCACAGCTAATAAGTTCAAACGCTTTCTCAGACTGAAAATCACGTATATCCGTCTCTTCATGTAAAGAGAGTTTTGCATTGTCACGTAATGAGATATGTAACTGATCAGAGCCCACATCCACACAATCCAATGAAGCCACTTCATTTTCCAGCATGATCTGTGCAAAACCGCCTGTACTCGAACCAATGTCCAAAGCACGTTTTTCTTTCAACACCATAGGATACTCTGCTAAAAAACTTTCCAGTTTACGTGCAGCACGGGAAACATAAAATTTACTGTCCACTACTTCCACCACAGAATTTTCATCTATCTTCGTAGAAGCTTTTGGTTTTTTCCCGTCTACCGTTACGTCACCTGCTTTAATGGCATCATGGGCACGGTTGCGACTCTCAAAATAGCCCTCTTCTACCAAATACTTGTCTAATCTCATATCATCCCTCGCATTTCATCTTCTGTCAGTGTGTTTACACCCAGTTTCTCGGCTTTGGTCAACTTGCTTCCGGCATCTTCTCCGTATATCACATAATCGGTCTTCTTGCTCACCGATCCGCTCACTTTGGCACCCAGTTTTTCAAGCATCTCTTTAATAATACCACGGCTTACGGACATCGTACCTGTCAAAACAACTGTTTTATCTTTAAAAGGATTTTCTGTTGCTTCTACCTTCTCTTCCACAGTCGGTTGTATGACATCAAAAAGTTTTAAGACCAGTTCACGGTTCACACGCATGAATTCTAAAAGTGAGTTCGCCATCTCTTCACCTATGCCGTCAATGGCAACTACCTCTTCAAAAGTGACATCGACAATACCCAGTCCAAACTCCAGAGCCAGTGCTTTACTCGCCACTTCACCGATATGTTCAATCCCCATAGCAAAGAGCAGTCTGTAGAGTACCGTTCCTTTGGTATCTTCTATCGCTTTGAGAAGATTCTGTATACGTTTCTCTTTAAACCCTTCCAGCTGTGCAAGGTCTTCCGCTTTGATAGAGTAAAGATCCAGAATATCTTTGATGATCTTCTCTTTAACCAATATTTCAACGATCTTGGAACCCAATCCGTCTATATTCATACACCCTTTTTTTGCAAAGTGAATGATGGAGTTCACGACCCTGTCCGGACAGTCAAGATTTTGACATTTAATGAGTGTACCCTCATCCAGCAATTCACTGTTGCAGGTAGGACAGTGTGTTGG
>JAMONL010000087.1 GCA_027065815.1 Sulfurovum sp. | reverse complement strand
TGCATCAAGAAGTGTATCATCATCATCAGGTTCAACTTCAAGTTCTGAAGTCGATGTAGCATTCAGCTCCAACGTTGACGGATCAACCGGTAATACCTGGTCTTCTCTTATTTCCTGGGTGATCATATTGACATAACCATTATGTACCAATACGATCTTGTCTGTCTCGCCATTTACATACGATGCAGCAATTTCAGAAATGAATTCAGCTGCCTGTGCAAAATTTGGTGCAGCAGAGAGTCCAATGATCTCGTCATTCAACTCAACATTGTTGAATTTAAAATAATCGATTCCTTTTCTACCCACAGCTCTAAGACGAACTTTAATATTTTTTTCTTTATACTCAGTGATCAACTGATTGACTCTTTTGATCGTTTGAGAATTAAAACCACCACAAAGTCCTTTATCCGCAGTGATAAAGACAATATCTATAATTTTAGGATTTTTACCATCCCTGAAATATACATTGTCTAGACCGTCGGCATTGGCATTTTGCATTTTTTGCGCGATCTCATTTAAGAGTTCAGTCAATTTTTCTGCATATACTCTGGACTTTTTAGCCAGTTCTTCTGTTCTTTTCAGTTTTGCAGAAGAAACAAGCTTCATAGCGTTAGTGGTTTTCTGTGTATTCTTTACAGACCCTATCTTACGCTTTATCTCTTTTAAATTAGCCATAGTTAGCCTTTCTTACTCAGCGAATGAAGCTTTGAAATCTTCGATAGCTTTACGTAATTCTGCTTCAGTCTCATCTGTGATCTTTTTCTCAGATCTGATAGAGTCTAGAACATTTGCATATTTTGCTTCCATAAACGGCATAAGCTCTGCTTCAAATTTATTTACAGAAGATGCTGCGATGTCATCAAGATATCCGTTTGCACCAGCAAAGATGATCACAACCTGCTTTTCGATAGGAACAGGAGCATATGGTCCTTGTTTAAGAACCTCTACCATTCTCTGTCCACGCTCTAACTGACCTCTTGTATAGTCATCAAGATCAGATGCGAACTGTGCAAATGCCTGAAGCTCTCTAAATGAAGCAAGGTCAAGTCTCAATGTTCCGGAAACCTGCTTGGTTGCTTTAATTTGAGCAGCACCACCAACTCTTGATACAGAAAGTCCAACGTTGATCGCCGGTCTGATACCTGAGTTGAACAGGTCAGTTTCAAGGAAGATCTGACCATCAGTAATTGAAATAACGTTAGTCGGGATATATGCTGCAACGTCACCCGCCTGAGTCTCAATGATTGGGAATGCAGTGATAGAACCTGCTCCTAGCTCATCAGAAAGCTTTGCAGCTCTTTCAAGTAATCTTGAGTGAAGATAAAAAACATCCCCTGGGTATGCTTCTCTTCCCGGAGGTCTTCTAAGGATCAATGACATCTCTCTGTATGCAACGGCATGTTTGGAAAGATCATCGTAGAAGATAACAGCATGTCTACCGTTATCTCTGAAGTACTCAGCCATAGTAACACCGGCATAAGGAGCCAGGAACTGAAGCGCTGAAGATTCAGCGGCACCGGCAGTTACAATGATCGTATAGTCCATTGCTCCGTGCTCTTCAAGTTTTTTAACAGTTGCTGCAACTGTTGACTGCTTTTGTCCGATCGCAACATAAATACATACAACATCTTGACCTTTCTGGTTGATGATCGTATCGATCGCCAATGTTGTTTTACCTGTTTGTCTGTCACCAATGATAAGTTCTCTCTGTCCTCTACCAACCGGTACAAGTGCATCGATCGCTTTGATCCCTGTTTGAAGTGGCTCATGAACTGATTTTCTAGCCATAATCCCCGGTGCTTTCTCTTCAACAAATCTGTGTTCTGCTGCTTCAACTGTACCTTTACCATCTACCGGCTCACCAAGAGAGTTCACTACTCTACCCATCATTCCGTCACCTACAGGTACTTTAAGAAGTTCACCAGCTCTTTTTACGCTCATACCTTCTCTTAGCCCTGCACTAGTACCAAGAACAACAATACCTACACTTGCTTCATCAAGGTTCAATACCAGACCCTTGGCACCGTTTTCAAATTCTACAACTTCTCCTGCCATAACATTGTTAAGACCATATACTGTTGTAATTCCGTCTGCGATACCTACTACTTTTCCTATTTCATTGATGTCAACATCAATCTCAAAGTTCTCGATTCTCTCTTTGATGATTGAACTTATCTCATCTGCTTGCAATTTTACTGCCACTGATACTCCTTTACTTTAGATAACTTATAAAGATTTCTTAATGAAATCAATTAGTTGTTCTTTAACTCTCTCTTTAGAGAAGTTAACCTCAATACCCAAATCATCAACCGAAACACGCAATCCGTCAAGATCTGTTTTTTCTTGTTTCAATTTAATCTTGGAACCTGTATATTTTTCAAGTGTCTTTTCTAACTTACTTAACTCTTCTTTACCAAGTTTTTTAGAGCTTTTCAATACACCTTCGTATTTATTCGACTCTTTTTGAAGATCAGAATTCAATACTTTTGCGATCGCAGGGATAAGATCAAGTCTTTTGTTCTCTCCAAGGATCTTAATGAAGTTGACAAGTGTTATATCTGCATCTTTTCCAAGCGCAGACAAGATCATCTCTGTCTTTTTATCAGCAGATACAATAGGAGAGGTTAAAGCTGTCTTTACCTCTTCTGTTGTGATCACTTCTGTCAATACATTCAATACGTTTACGATCCCTTTGATATCTTTACTTACCGATGAGAGTGCAGTTGCATATCTTTTAGCAATTAATTCTTCCATTATGCTACCTTCTTCGTGATGATATCAACCACTTTTGCTTCATCGACCATAATGTCATCATTGGTGATGTTCTCACTCAAGACGTCATCGATCGCTTCTCTCACGGATTTTTTCTCTTCAAGAGTCATTTTCTCTTCAAATTGTTTTTCCATAACAGCCAACTCGTTTACGCTTGCTTCAGCGATCTTGTTTGCCATGATCTTTGCTTCTTTCTCAGCATCTTCAAGGATCATCTGAGCTTTTTTAGCACTTTCATCCAAACGGGACTGAGCCTCTTTTTCAGCCTCTTTCGCTGCCTGAAGTTTTGATTCGATCTCTTTAAGTTGATCTGATATACCTGATCTTCTGTCTTTGAAGAAGTTTTTGATCGGGTTAGCCAAGAGATAATAGAGGATTGAAGCAAAAATAGCAAAGTTAACTACTCTTGGCCAAAAGTCATTTTCTCTACCGGTTTGAAGGAAATAGCGACTCTCTTCCCCTCCATGACCCGAACTTGCCAAAAGCAGAGCAGGTACAACAAGTAAAGACAATAATAGTATTTTTTTCATATTCATCCTTCCTATAACTCGCTAAACTTAGCTTTAAGGCTCTCTTTAAAAAGAGGCATTTGTGAGAGAAGAGATTCTTTAAGACTCTCTTTGTCAGAAGTAAGTTTTTCAACAAATTTTGCATATTCTTTGTCTAATTCACTTTTTTTACTTTCAACTTTCTCTGCAGCCAATGTCTTTTCAGCATCAATTGCATTCTGTCTAATCGTTGCAGCTTCATTCTTAGCATTGCTAATATTTTCATCTGCTTTAGCATTGAGTTCATCTGTATTGCCACTGAGACTTTTCGCTGCTTTTAAATCTTTTGCTATAGAGGCATCTCTATCATCCATAAACTTGAGTAATGGCTGAAATAGCATATTATTTAAAAGAACCAAAAGAGTCAGGAATAAAACAAGAACGAACAACATCAATGGTAAATGTATGTCAAGCATTAAAACTCCTCATGTAATTTCGCATTATTTTACCATTTTGGAGATGAGATGTTGGTTAATTTCTATAGTTTTTTCAGGAAAGATAAAAAGTTTTTGATATCACTATCATTAGCAAAGCTTATCTCTATACTCTTCGCTTTAATTTTGTGTTTAAAAGGAAGTGATGATCTTATTTCATCACTATACTGTTCAAGCAAAGAATTGACGGACTTTTTTGAGGGAAGTACATTCTTTGATTTATATGTTTTCACTATATTTTCAGCATCTCGCACAGAAAGTTTCTGACCAATGATACTGTCTATCACGATCTTCTGTTTTTTTTCATCAAGTCCGACAAGTACTTTAGCATGTCCCTGAGAGATCTTTCCTGTAGAGACTTGCTCTTTTGCATACGGGCTTAATGCCAGAAGACGCATAGTATTGGTAATCTGTGATCGGCTTTTATACACAATGGAAGAGAGTTCATCATGCGTAATATTATGTACTTCTATAAGTTCGGCATAAGAATTGGCAAGCTCAATGGCATTCAGGTTCTCTCTTTGGATATTTTCAATGAGTGCAAGCTCACGAAGCCTGAACTCATCAATATCTGCATCGGCGATGATCGCTTTGATCGTATTGATCTTTGCAAGTTTGTGTGCTCTGAGACGTCGTTCTCCGGCAATAAGCAAATAGCCGTTCTCTTTTTCGATCACTACGATAGGCTGAAGCAATCCGTGTTTCTTTACTGACTCACTTAACTCTTTAAGTGCCACTTCGTCAAAATGTTTTCTCGGCTGAAAAGGATTGGGAGAGATCGCATCAACTGCCAGATCTTCAACACGTGCACCACTCTCTTCAAGTTCAAAGCTGTCAATATCGCTCAAATCTTTTTTATATGCTTCCTCTACTTCGGAAAGAATATCTCCCAGTCCTCTGCCTAATGCCATAGTCTACCCTCTTGCAATGACCGTTGCCAAGTCTCTATAGGCAACTGACCCTTTGGATTTGGAAGCATAATCGGTCACCGGCTTGCCAAAACTCGGACTTTCGGCTATTTTCACATTACGAGGTACAACAATGCATTCCTTACTGCTTTTCTTGATATGAAAGAGTTTATCTTTAAAATGATGGGAGAGATCTGCCAGTACCTGTTTAGAGAGATTATTCTGACTGGAATACATCGTCGGGAGGAAACCTCTGATCTTTAGTTTAGGATTGATGGTTTTCTTTAAAAGGCTTACCGTATTCAACAATTGAGCCAATCCTTCAAGTGCAAAGAATTCACACTGTATAGGAATGATAACAGAATCAGATGAGCTCAAGGCATTGATCGTGATCGGTCCAAGTGCCGGCGGTGAATCTATGATAATAAAATCATACTTTTTCGTCACCTCTTTAAGACGCTCTTTGAGTACCAGTTCCCTGTTCTTCTTCTTTGGATTGTAAAATTCTTTTTCAATACCGACAAGACCAATATTTGAAGGGACAAGATCCAGTTTTTTGATCCCTGTTTTAAGAAGCACTTCAGAGATCTTCTTAGAACCGATAAGTACATGATAAATATTATATTCATAATCGTTTCTGCCAAAGCCAAGACTTGTCGTCGCATTTGACTGTGGATCAATATCCAACAGTAGCACTTTTTTGCCTTTATCTGCTAAAGAGGCAGCCAGATTTACTGCTGTTGTCGTCTTCCCTACACCACCTTTTTGGTTGGCTATACTAATAATTTCACTCATCTTAAACTATACACCCTCTCCCCCTCGATCAATAATGAGCCATCCCCACACAAATACGCGTCTACAAGGCTCTTTTCATAGTTTTCAATATGAACCGAAAACTTTCTGCTTAGTTCAAATTCTACCTCATATTCACTAAATACCTGCTTCCATTTTGGAAATTCACACAGTGATTCAAGGTACTTATCAAGAAGATTTTCAGCGCTTATATCGGACTGCAGGGAGCTATAGCCATTTTGAGATTTTTTTAAATTGATACCCATACCGCAGATCAGTGTATTTTCTATTTTTTTAGTGATGGTCCCACCCACTTTAGCCTCATCCAAATAGAAATCATTGGGCCATTTCAACCATACTTTTTCACCCATACTTTCCAATATTTTCTTCATAATAAAAGAGAAATAAATAGAGGCTGATGCCCAAGGGAGATCTGAAGGAAGTGCCTCTGTCTCTATGGCTATGGATACGAAAAAATTTCCTTCCCCGCCGCGCCATTCATTGTTGCGGGATCCTATCCCGGCATTTTGTTCTTTTGCAATGACTGCTATGGGTGCCTGAAGTGATCTCTTCTCAATTTTTTCTACAAGATAATTTTGTGTAGACGGCAAAGAATCAAAGTATAGTATCTCCAACTTTCATCCCCCTCCCCACACAAAACGCTTTTGCTGACATAGCTTTTTTTGATGCTGGCTGGAAAGTAGCGATCTTAAGAGATCCCTTTGCACAGCCTACTATCACAGCATCCTCATCGAACCCCAGAATTTCACATACATTATAACTCTTTTCGCTCTCGACCAAAGAGATCATATCAAGCTTTGTACCATTCTCAGAAAAAATTCCCGGCCAGCCTTCAAATGCCCTGTATTTATTGTAGATCACAGCAGCATCTTCAAAATCAATTTCTCCATCAGATCTTTTGATCTTTTTACACAGTGTCGCCTGAGATTCATCTTGTTTTTCAGGGATAATCTCTGTAAAATGGCGAATGGTGCTTAACGTAAGTCCACAGGCATCCTCTGTCAACTGCTGCATTAAAGCATGCAGTCTCATATCTTTGGGGATCATAAATTCGATCTTTTCAAGTATATCACCGGTATCAAGTCCCTCTTCCATCAACATTGAAGTCACACCCGTCTTTTTATCTCCATTGAGCAGAGACTGCTGTACAGGAGAAGCCCCTCTGTATTGCGGCAAAAGTGAAGCATGGAGGTTAATGCATGGTGCAATATCTAAAATAGCTTTTGGTAGTATCTGACCAAAAGCCGCTACTATGATGAAATCCGGTTTGGCTTCAATAATCGCCTCTTTCATACCCTCTTCACTCAAACGGTTAGGCTGAAGTACAGCAATGCCATTCTCTTCTGCCAATATCTTTACAGGAGGCGGGGTTAAAACTTTTTTTCGACCCACCGGTCTATCTGGTTGTGTAAAGACCAAAGAGACTTCCATATCTTCTGCATCAATCAATGTTTCCAAAATTTCTTTTGCATAATGAGGTGTTCCCATATAAACGATGTTGTATTTCATATCTCTCTCTTTAGGATTTAAAAAGTGTGCCACCGATGTGTTGTTTATGCAGCAAAAATGCTTTGGCATCGGAAAGGTCAAAACCGGAAGCCAAAAACATTTCTCGTCCGTGTTTCATAAGAAAATCTGCAGCTTGCAGCTTGGTTACAATACCACCTGTTGCAAATTCATTGTTGGGCGTATGTTCAGCATTTAACTCTTCTTCCAATATAGTATGTACTACAGCTCTTCTTTTTGCATCGCTATATTGGTTAGGATCTTTGTCATAAAAAGCATCAATATCAGAAAGAATCACCAACATGCTGGCATCAAAATAGTGTGTAACATGGGCTGAGAGTCTATCATTATCTCCAAAAACCAACTCTTCAACACTTACCGTATCATTTTCATTAATAATAGGTACGACACCATGCTCAAGTAAAGTATCAATTGCTACTTTTGCACGAGCCACATGTTTCTCTGACCCAAATACATCTGCTGAAAACAAAACCTGAGAACAAAGTAAATCAAAGTTAGCAAATTTTTCCTGATACATTTTAAGTAATAAAGGTTGTCCAATCGCCGCTAATGCTTGTTTATTGGCAACAACACTCCTATCAAGACTTAATTGTGTATGTCCTGCAGATACTGCACCGGACGAGACTAATATAACCTCTTTCCCTAATGATTTAAGTTCAGCTATAAGTTCTACAAGCGCCATCATGCGTCCTTTAGCTATAACACCATCTTCTGTAAGTACGTGTGAACCAACCTTAATAACAATTCGCACTATGCTTCCTCGTTCTCTTCTTCTTTTACATTTTTTACAAAGTCACCCAGTGCATAACGCAATGCTTCTGTATTCAGGTGTGCTACAGAGGAGATAGGTAAAACAAACAACGGTTTCTCTTCTGGCAACTTCTCACCAAAATCTTTTTCAAAACCATAAGAGAGATACTTTGTATCTGCTTTATATTTATATAAGGTTTTGTTAGCTTCAAGGTCTATATCAACCAAGAACATTTCTGTTAATCTATTCACTTCTTCATCTGTAAGTGAATCTATTTTTGTAATGGCAATAGCATGTTTTCTTGTTGCCAGCGTTTCTGAATATCGCTGTAATTCGACCAACAGTGTTTCATACTGATATTTCATCTCTCTATAGTTCGCCGCATCGATCAGGAGTAAAAGGGTTTTCGTTCTCTCAATATGCTTAAGGAATTCCAGACCCAAACCTCTACCATCACTGGCACCTTCAATGATACCCGGGATATCCGCCATCATGAAGGAGTCATATTCTCCAATGAGTACCACGCCCAGCTTGGGTGTCAGCGTCGTAAATTCATAGTTGGCAACTTGCGGTCTTGCATTTGAAAGCGTTGAAATAAGTGTGGATTTCCCAACATTGGGATAGCCCACAAGTCCTACATCAGCGATCAGTTTCATTTCCAGTCTTATCTGTTTTGTGATGCCCGGAAGTCCCGGTTGAGCATAGGTTGGTCTCTGGTTACTCGAAGATTTAAAGTGCATATTTCCCAATCCGCCTTTTCCACCCTCAAGAAAAAGTACCATTTCTCCTTCTGTCACAAGATCCAGCAACTCTTCGCCCGTCTCCATGTCAACAACCTGTGTTCCAGGAGGTACCGTGATAATGGTATCTTTACCTTTGCGTCCATAACATTTTCGACCCTCGCCGGGACGACCATTTTCAGCTTTTATGGATCTTCTTCCACGAAGTGCCGAGAGTGTATCGGTATTATTATCCACTTTGAAATAAATCGATCCTCCACGACCTCCATCTCCACCGTCAGGACCACCGTTTGCTACGAATTTTTCAGTCCAGAAAGAGATGGATCCTGCACCCCCTTTACCTGAACTGATCATCAGTTCTACACTATCTACGAACATATTTTTACCTTTATATCTGTGAAAAAACCATTTTATTTATAATTATGGTCTCTGAATTACGGAATTATATCTAAATTAGAGAAATTATTGATATAATTTATCTTTATACTTTATTTACGGAGCACAGTAATGTTCAAACCAAAGATTCACACCATTTTATTTGTAAGTTTCTCTTTACTTCTTACTGCCTGTGGCAGCAGTAGTCACTCTACACCACAGCCCTACCAACCTCTGAACCTGAGTAAGAAATCCGAGCATTATAAACAAGGTGCGCATGACGGATGTCTCACGGCGGCAGAAACCTATAAAAAAGACCATGAACTGTTTAACAATGATTTTGAATACAATGAAGGCTGGTGGGCAGGAAGACGGAACTGCGAAGGCCGTGAGTATGCCGAATATTAATTAAAGTAATTGTGGAAATTTATTGTATGAAATATTACTCCAACTACGTGTTGGAGTAATGAAGTTTTATGCAGGAACTACTGAAACTTTTTTCTGAGAAGAAGATCTGTTCTCAAATTTAACTACACCTTCAACCAGTGCAAATATAGTATGGTCTTTACCCATTCCTACACCATTCCCCGGGTGAACTTTAGTTCCTCTTTGTCTGATGATAATGTTACCAGGGATAACTGCTTCACCACCAAATTTTTTAACGCCTAAACGACGTCCAGCTGAATCACGGTTATTCTGAGTAGATCCTTGACCTTTCTTGTGTGCCATCTAATGCTCCTTTTTATGCTATTTTAGTAATTCTAACTCTAGTAAAGTCTCTTCTGAAACCTCTTTTAAGCTTTGAATCTTTTCTTCTTCTTTTCTTGTAGATGATAACTTTTTTATCTCTACCTTCATTGATCACTTCACCTTTAACCACAGCACCCTCTACGAAAGGCGTACCTACAGTTAATTCTCCATTGTCTACAGCAAGAACTTCTTTGAATTCTACTGCTGCTTTTGGTTCAAGACTCATGTTGTCAAAACAGATGATATCACCCTCTTGAACTTTGAATTGTTGACCACTTGCTTTAATGATTGCGTACATTGCAAACCCTTTACTATCTGTATATTTTAAAAAAGTTCGTGATTATATCCAAACTAGTTTTAATTTTAATTTAAACTAGCTACTTTTTCGATGAGGATGAAAGAATAATGAAATTTCTAAACGAATCTCTTAAAATGTATAATCCGCGCTGGCCAATGCAATACATTCTATCTCGACCAAAGCATTTTTCGGCAAAGCTTTAACCGATATAGTACTTCTTGCCGGTTTATGCGTACCAAAGTAGTGGGCATAAACATGATTGACTGTCTCAAAATCATTCATATCTGTCAAATAGATCGTTGTTTTGATCACATCATTGAAATGTGCACCTGCTGCTTCAAGAACATAATAGAGATTCTTCATCACCTGATGTGTCTGCTGTTCTACACCTCTTAACTCCATACTTCCATCTGGCATCAATGCTATCTGTCCGGAAGTATACAAAAAACCATTTGCTTCAATTGCCTGTGAATATGGTCCGATCGCTTCCGGTGCTTCTTTGGTTGATATAAATTTCATTTTTGTCCTTTTTACCTTTTATTGGTTTATTTTTGTTTGATGTTTACCTGATTTCTTTCATAAAAGATATACGATGTCGAATAATCAGAGAATTCAAAATAGACTTTTTTCTCGCCATCATCAACAATACCGTTAAAATTTATGTCATCCACACCATAGCCGTAACGATACGGTCTAAGTTTCCCGTCATTTGATCCAAATGCAGTAGAAACCTTATCGATCCTAATGAATTTGTGTACCAGTTTGTCTCCGGCATACACATCAAGTACACCATTGGTTCCTGTCCAGTTCTGTAAGGAACGGCTCAAAGAGTTCTGTGTCTCCTGCGTACATCCGGCAAAGAACAGTACCAAAGCAGGAACAAGTAATAATTTTAATTTCATATAATTTTCTCCAGATTTTTTAGTATTATAATATGTCTAAACTTTAGGCATTCCGAATTTTTGCATAATCAACTCGCCCTCTTCATTAAAATAGAGATAATAAAGCTTGTCTTTCATTACAGAAAGCCCTGCCAGATAACGAAGTGCCAGGTTTGCCTGAAGTGAACCGATATGCATCACGATCGGTGCTGCGATACCTCCAGGTTTATGGTCTGAAATGTTAAAAACCTTAAAATTGGCATCTTCGAAGAAACAGACCTGCCCATTAAACTCCTCCACTGAAGCATAGATCCAAGGTGTTTTTCCTGCTTTGGCATAGGTATCTATCTCTCCGCGTACAGGAAGATTGTCTGTAGCATCCAAAATAAGATCATACTGATTACCCATCTCTTTAAAATCATCAAAAGGCATATCAAAAGCTACTGTTTTAACAAAAGGATTTTTTGATTCTATAAGTTTACAAACTGCTTTGGCTTTATTTTTACCTTCGTCTTCAAGCGTAAAGGCAATTTGTCTGTGAATATTATGGTTCGATACCGTATCAAAATCTACCATATGTATTTCACCGATCCCGGAAGTTCCAAGTGCCATAGCCAAAGTACAGCCAAGACCGCCCGAACCGATAATAGCAATCTTCTTCTTTTGGAGAGATTTTTGTGTTGCTTCACCCCAAAGTTGGATCTGCCTGTTAAAATAGCCTTCACGAGTCATGACAGTTTCTCTCTTATCATCAACTCTTTCTCAAATCCCCAGGCTTTTCTATGTTCAAGTACCTCTTTTTTCTCTATTACTTCAATCAGCATAGACTCTTTATCTTCAAGCATCATCTCCACTTCACCTTCGGGTGATACCAGCATCGTGTCTCCGTAGAATTTCCACTTTACTTCATCATCACTGTATTCGCCAAGACGATTGGCACGAAGGATGAAACATCCGTGTAAAAATGCTTTGGTCTTGATGATCTCTCTCCAACGGTTATGTGAACCGAATGTTGAAGCGGTCGGCAAAAGCACAAGATCTATTTTCTTTTGGGTGACCTGTTGCCAGAACGGATCAAAATGCAATTCAAATCCTGCCATCACCATGATCTTGAAACCTTTAATAGTAAAAGTCATAGGTGATTTTAATGCTTTGATAGGATTGGCAAAGAACTTTTTTTCATTCCAGTGCTCATAGGGCAAAAGGATCTGCTGTTCATAATAACTGGCACTTTTAGGGGTGATCTTTGCAATGGTTTTATGGTATCCGTCTTTTTTTGTCAGGATTATAGGAGCAATAAAAACAATATCATATTTTTTCGCAAGATTCTTCAAAAGTTCAATATGTTTACGACTCTGCTCTTTCACCATATTGGGAGCCATCGTTGTAAACTCTTTGAAAAAATGATTTAAAACATACTCACCAAGAAGCATCATGTCTGCCCCTCTGCTCTGTGCCTGCTTAAGATAAAATTCAAGTCGTGTGGCATTCATTCCCAGCGTAGGCAGCTGAAGTGCAGCAACAACCAGTTTTTTGCTACTTGCCATTATACATCTTCTTGAATATCTTGATTGGCCTGATCAATAATAGTGATCTTGGTTTTGGCTTCTTCTATAAGCTTCTGGGCTTCTTTGATATTCTTCAACCCTTCTTCATACAACTTCACAGATGCTTCAAGTGTAATTTCAGGGTTCATAAGTTTTTCCAAAAGTTCTTTTGAATATTCCAATTTCTCTTCAAATGTTTCATGCTTCATGATATTCCCTATAATTTTTAATTTCTATTTTTTAATGTTCCAGTACTTCTCTTATATTATCTTCAAATTTATCAAGTTCAACTAAAAATGCATCATGTCCATAATTACTCTCTATTTCAATGTACGTATGTTTCTGTCCGTTACGTTCCATCATCTTTGCAATATGTTCCATCTCAGATGGGAAAAAGAGATAATCAGATGAAAAAGAGATCAGATGAACCGTTGCTTTAATACGTGATATGGCATCATGCAGAGAATCATACCCGCGGCTCAAATTAAAGGTATTGATCGCTTTGACGATATAGAGGTAGGAGAGGGGGTCAAAAATACGTGAAAAGTTATTGGTATTGTATTCCATATAACGCTCCACTTCATAACGGCCGAAAAGCTCAAAAAGCCCATCATTGTTGACATAATTCCGGCCGAATTTATCATCCATGGAATAGGGAGAGAGGTAAGAGATATGACCGGCGATCCTGCCGATGGCCAAACCATCCAGTCCCTCTTCCCTGAAATCATCTTTATCATAGTTCCCATGTTTAAATCGGGGATCTCTTCGTATTGCTTCTACCGCCACTTTATTGAAACCAATGGTCCATGGTCTTGTCGCGTACGTCGCAGCCAAAGAGATAATATGATCTGCAAGATTCGGGTAATCTACAGCAAACTGGAGCGCCTGCATTCCACCCATTGACCCTCCAATGATCGCTTTGAGATGATAAATACCCAAAGAAGAGAGCATCTGCATCTGCGCTCTGGTCATATCTTTAATAGTCACAACAGGAAATTTCAGCCTGTAAGGATCTTCACTTGGGTAGTTTGGACTCAT
>JAMONL010000086.1 GCA_027065815.1 Sulfurovum sp. | reverse complement strand
GACCATGAACCTCGTACCTTTTGGTATGTGCGAAAGAATGGATCTTATCTGCTTATCTGTCTGGTTTATATGCTCAATGAACTTTTCATAATTTACTTTGTAGTATGTGCCATTCTCAGGATCAACCTCTAAAAGTATTTCATAAATATGCAGAGCAATGATCTTCACATTTTCAGGTGCAGTCCAGATATGGGGATCTTTCGCTGTAATATTTTCATGGGCATCTGTATGTGCCGCATTGTGCGCATGATCCTGTTGTGAAAGCATGGCTCTTTTTTCTATATCTTCTGTCAGGTCTATGATCTTCATATTTTTATTCAAGGTGCTGAATTTCTTTAGCCAAACCTTTTCAAACTCCACACCGATGGCGAAGTAGAGTTGTGCTTTAGCCACATCTTTCATTTGTGAAGGTTTGGGTTCATACGTATGAGGAGAGTTCCCCGGAAGCACCATCAGTGAGACAGAAACTTTGTCACCGCCAATGGCTTCAACAAAAGTTTTCTCAGGTAAGATGCTAACCACAGCATTGATATTTGCCAATATAAAGGTATTTAGAAGTAATGTTATAAAGAGTATTTTTTTCATGAATGAGATTATAGCTAAAAATCAAAAAATTAATCTAGCAGATAATCTTTTTCCCAGAAAAACTCAATCCAGTCATTGGTTTCATAGAGTGCAAAATCGGGTTGGATCACAGCGGTTTTTTTATAATAAATGGATGCAATTTTAAATTCAACTTCAGGGAAATTGTTTTTCAAATAATTCAATACATTCTTGACTGTTTGCCCTGAATCTACAATATCATCCAGTATGAGAACTTTTTTGGACTTTCCAAGTTCAGGTACATTGAAGATCTCGCAGACCTTGCCTTTCTGGTCGCCTTCGTAAAGAATGGAATTGATGCACATTAACTGACGGTTGTCCGTAGCAGAAGCGTAGGCATGCCCAAGGGTCAATCCTCCACGTGCAATGGCAATGAGTGTGTCAGGTTCGTATTCTGCAGAGATCCTGACTAGTTGTTTTACATCTTCAACGAATTTTTTATAACCATAATAGACCATCGTTTTTCCTCTACAAATAAAATGAGTGATGAGAACAAGTGTAAGAACCAACAACTCAAGGTTGAGATCTTTAAATTCTCTTTTTGCTGTTTTAATGATAACATAGTTCACCATACCCAAAGCTAATCCATATGAACCACAAAGTTTTTGAAACATGATAATGAACCCCTCGTAAAGAGATTGTAAAATATAGTGTATCATTTTTTTCTAAGCTTAATTGGTTATAACTCAGTAAAAATAAATCAAAGAGAGAAGATATGCCAGCAAACGAAATAACACGTGAAAATATAGAGATGATGGTCATAAATTTTTACCGTCGTGTTTTAAAAGATGATATTGTAGGACCTTTTTTTATAGCCAAACTGGGTGATGACATGTCAAACGAGTACTGGCAGCCCCATTTAAAATTGCTTGTGGACTTTTGGGCTTCCATTGCTTTGGGAGATCCTTCCTATAGAGGAAATCCTTTTGCGCCGCATATGTCTCTGGGCGAATTGAAGCGGGAAACTTTTGAACAATGGCTTGTACTTTTTTATGCCACACTCGATGAGGTTTACGAACCACAGGTCGCAAATCAGTTCAAAGAACGATCTTCCATTATTGCCGGTAATTTCATGCGTAATCTGGGACTGCTATAATACAGTTATGACTTACGAAGAGAAGATAGAAAAAGCCAAAGCCAGACTGATGTTGGATCATCCGTACTTTGGAACGCTTGCTTCTGCCTTGAAACTCGAGAAGAACAATGAAATTCTGACTTTCTCTTCTGACGGTGAGAGAATGACCTATAACTCCGAATACCTTGACAATCTAAATGTAAGCGAAGTAGAATTCATGATGGCAAACGGTGCCATGCATTCTGTTCTTAAACACCAGCACAGAGCCTCTGGACGTACCAATTGGCTCTGGCAGACTGCTACAGACTATGTGGTCAACGGCATGCTGGTCAAAAATGGTATGCAGCCGCCTGTTTATGCCAACTACGAGTCCAAGTTTGAGGGAATGTACGCTGAAGAGGTGTATGAAATGCTGCGTGCTGAAATGAACTCTGACGAAGAACTTGCGAGCGAAGAGCAGCAGACCGAGCAGATACAGGAAGTGGATGATGTACATGCGGAGAACCAGACAGTCCAAAAAGAGCTGACGGCTTCTGATGATGCCAAGAATACAGAAAAAGACAACAATGTAGATCAATCTTCAGAATCACAGAGTGCTCCAAACTTTGATGAACTCTCCGAAGAGCTTAAAGAACATTTTGAACAGATCTTTCAAAAGCTCAAGAGACAGGGGAACTTGCCCAAAGACTTGAAGCTTGTGGTCCCGGAGTACTTTTCCCATAAAGTGGACTGGAGAGAACGGCTCTACGGTTACATCGCCTCATATGCCAAAAGTACCTACTCATTTGTACCTCCCAACATGAAATACCTCTACCGTGGCATCTATCTTCCAAGTTTGAGTTCTGATCTCTTACGTATTGTTGTTGCTATAGACACTTCCGGTTCCGTGGATGAAACACTGCTAAAAACATTTCTGGGAGAGATCAACTCCATTATGCAGGCTTATCCAAACTATGAAATAGACGTTATTACCGCAGATGCCAAAGTGCAGTCTCATAAAGTTTTTCTTCCCGGAGAAAATCTTGACTATGAAGTGACTGGAGGAGGAGGAACGGATTTCCGTCCGGTCTTTGAATACATAGACAGCTACATCGACTACCCGACACTGCTGCTGTACTTTACGGATGGTATGGGTACTTCCCCTGACAATGAAGTCTCATATGATGTGCTGTGGATCATGCCTGAAGAGAAAGAGGTGCCTTTTGGTGAAGTGATGGT
>JAMONL010000085.1 GCA_027065815.1 Sulfurovum sp. | reverse complement strand
ACAGAATCTGCCTGACTCGGTCATAGAAGCTGCAGCCAAACTCTGTGTTGATTTTTCTGTCAAGAGTCCCGGGGATTATCTGGTAGATTATACGAAACGGAAGTTTGTGAAGGTGCAGGAGGGGTCAAATGTGGAGTATGATAAGTATCAGACGGTTGCTGTGAGGAAAGACGGAGTCGAGATTCGGGAATAATTTCATGAAACTTTCGCCGTAAGGGCTAATCAATAAAGTAAGCCTTTCGGCAAACTATTGACTCTATGCCCGTTCCCTAAATGGTGCGTTAGAAAACGCACCCTACTTTCTTCTACGTTTCATAAACCAATACATCAATCCTAAACCAAAGAATAAACCTGCAAGCACCTGCACCCAGGCAGTCATCAACAAAGACTTGTTCACAAGTGTATGATGCATATCATTATCTATCTTGACCCCTGCAAATTCGGCTGTATGCACCAGAAGTGATACAGCCAGATCTTCACTTGGCATCTCTTTGTGGCAGGAGAGACAAACCCCGCGTCTGTCCATCGTGGCACGTGTTTCATTGTCCAAAGCCTGAGAAAGTTTCCAGTGGTTCCCCACAGTTTGCACCTGTGTACCGTTTTCATCCACAAAACGTGAAAGGTCATCTTTCAAGTTTGGTATAGCCGGTATCTGTTCATCAACTTTATGTGGTAAAACTTCTCTCTCCGCATTCATCAGATCAACGATCGTTGTTTTACTCTGATCCATAAAATACTTACCACCTTCAATACCATAGCCCAAGGCTTTGGCAGAGTCGTGACAGGATGTACAGGTTCTTCCTTTTTTAGTGATAGTATGCGGATTAACCGGAGACATGACTATGGAGTTCACGCCTTCTTTTCCTCTTCCCTCGGCATTGGGAATTTTAAAAATGTGATTCTGCAGTTTGGCTTTCCCGTCTTTTCCGATGACTGTCAGGATCACCTGACAACCAGGGATAACAGGAGAAACACGTCCCTCACCGTTTTGTGCCAAAGCAGGATTTTCCCAACGCAGATAAGAACGTGTTTCTGTCACTTTTCCATCCACCAAAAAGTCTTTTAGAGAAGTAACTTCACCCGTCACACCGTTATGATGAGACTTTGAAGCCGCAAGATAATCAGGATTCTGCTTCCCTTTGGAATAATCGATCTTTACATGACAGCCATAACACTGTGGTGCCCAGGTGGCATGACAGGTATAACATTCAAGTTTATCGGTATGAGCTTTCACCTGATCCATTGCTACAAGACCCTCTTGAGAGATCTTTCCCTCTTTTTTCAAAGTTTTAAGCGGCTTGAGTTCAATATCTTTCCCCGAAGCCAGATGCATAATGACCTTGTCACCATGTCTCACAGCTTTGGTCAAAGGATTCCCTCTGGCAGAGAGCAGGAAGCCATCTCCTTTATCTTTAGGAATTGCTCCCTGCTTCAAATACTCTGCCAAGGTCTTAGTTGTACCTCTGGCTTTACCGGTCTTAGGTGTGGTCTTAAATTCATCACTGTATCCCAAAGGCAGTTCCCAAGGGTATTTGTCAGTAGTTCCGTGACAATCCTGACATTCGATCTCCACTGCACCCAGATTGGCTCCAACATTAAAACCATCTCCGTGATGGTCTATAGAAGTATGACAATCCTGGCACAACATCCCTTTAGTATAATGGATATCTTCCTGCAAATGCATATAACGTTTGGTATGCAGTTTCGGCTGACCATTTCCTTCCGCATCAAATGTTGCCTGATATTCTGTCTCCATCAAGCCTTGATAAGAAACTCCGATACGTTTTCCACGGTTATGACAGGTTGTACAGGTTTCAACCGGAATACCGGAATAACTCTTGTCATGTACTTTCACTTTAACATCTCTTGAAGACTGAATAGAGTGCACCAAAAGATGCCCCGGCTCTTTGGAAATATTTTTATCTCCCCCCTCATAATAGCCTTCATTAGAGTATGGAATGTGACAGGATGCACAGCCTATACCTCTGAAGTCCCCTCGTCTTTTCCGCCCTTTTCCTCCGGTGTGACAACGCAGACACTCTTGCCGCAAATAAGTATAAACCGAGAGCGTTGGATCTTTTTCTATCTCTTCTGCTGTCGGTGCCGGTGGAAGTTCATGCATCTCTTTTGGAAAACCCTGTGGCTCTGTTGTCCGCAATTCTTTCATATATTCATCATAGACTTTGGTTCCGATACGCTCATGAATATCTTTATTGCCAAAGTTACTGTGATTATGGTCATAACCGTCTTTGGCACCAAATCCCCAAAGTGCCCCGTGGATCTTCCCTGCTTCTGTTGCCATCAGGTTGTTCCACTGAGACTTGATCTGCTTAGGGTGACACATCCCGCATGTATGCTCATTGATCCAGGGACTTCCCGGTGCAGGGTAAAAAGCCTTTGGTCCCTTGTTCTCTTTAAAATAAGCCAAAGTACCGCTGTGCGCATCCTCTTTTACACTGGCTTCAGGATCTCCTCCGTGACAAACTACACAGTCATTTTTTGGCACCCCTGCTTTCTTTGCGACCTTATAGATCTCCTGCATCATTTTCGACTTGGGATCGCGGATATCTTCAATACCCTTATGGCAATTCAAACAGCCGTTATTCGCTTGCAATAATTGTAATAATAAAAAAGGCCATACCAGGCCTATGAATAATAATTTCTTAATACGCTGCATGTTCTGCCTCTCTGTACCGAAGTTTCATTCTTGTCATACTTTTTCCTTACAAATCCGCATCATAGGCAATTATATCCAAAGCGACTAAAATCAGAGTATAAACCAAGACGTGATATAATCAAGCCTTACTATACATGAGGATTATCAATGACAAAAATTTTCACGGATCATCAAGAACGTTGGCTTACAGGTATCGGTCTGCTCGCACTTGTCGGATTCATCGGCTGGATCGACTCTTTCTTTGTAATGTGGGCCTTCCTTGGTGTCATTTACATTTTTGCCTTTTATGAAGCAATGAAACTTTTCAAACTGGTTGGACCTTCAGCTTATTTCTGGGCAATCATCTTGTGGATATTTGCCTATTTCTACCCTAATCCTGATGACCTTTTCTTTCTTATCGCTATTATTTTCGGGGCTTCCCTGGCCTATTTTCACAACTTTGACAAGAGACTACTTCTACCTTTCCTTTACCCGGTAAGCGGCATACTCTTTTTCCTTATCATTTATGAAGATTATGGCATTCAGGCAATGTTCTGGCTTCTTGTAACGGTTGCATTAACCGATGTGGGAGCATTCTTTACCGGTAAAGCAATCGGCAGAACAAAATTTTCAGATACCTCCCCCAACAAAACCATTGAGGGTGTGATCGGCGGGGTTCTTGTTGCCACCCTTATCGGCACCTATGCCGGCCTTTTCATTGCACCGTTCTGGACAGCACTGATCGTAACATTTGTCACCTCTTTGGCATCGGTATTTGGAGATCTGTTTGAATCATACCTCAAACGTGAAGCCGGGGTCAAAGACTCCGGCGATCTTCTTCCCGGCCATGGAGGAATACTTGACAGAATTGACGGCTACCTTTTTGGTGCACCTATGATGATCATTGCACTTAGAGCATTTTTATAATCCATGTCCAGCATTGTCCTTTTAGGTTCTACCGGTTCTATTGGAGTCAATACGCTTATCGTTGCACAACGCTACAACATTCCAATAGAAGCACTTGTTGCAGGCAGTAACATTGACCTTCTTAATGCACAGATCAAAACCCATCGCCCCAAAGTCGTTGCCATCGCAAATGAAAAAGACAAACACAAAGTCAACCATCCAAACGTACTTTGCGGTAAAGAGGGCATTCTCCAAGTGATAGAAAATGCTGCAAGTGACACCATTGTCAATGCATTGGTAGGATATGCAGGTCTTGCACCGACACTCAAAGCCACAAGCCTCGGGAAAAGAGTGGCACTTGCCAATAAAGAGTCTCTGGTGGTTGCCGGTGAGTTCATCGATATGTCCCTCATTACCCCTATTGACTCTGAACATTTTGGACTTTGGTACCTGATGAACGAACGTCCTCTTTCTAAACTTTACATCACGGCAAGCGGTGGTGCTTTCAGGGAGTGGGAACTGGATAAAATGAAAGATGCTACCTTTTCAGATGCACTAAAACATCCCAACTGGTCCATGGGGAACAAGATCACCATAGACTCAGCGACCATGACTAACAAACTCTTTGAACTGCTTGAAGCAAAATGGCTTTTTGACACCTCCAACATCGATGCTGTCATAGAAAAAAAATCCATTATTCATGCGCTGGCAGAATTCAAAGATGGTTCTACTACAGCCCACTTTGCAGGGGTTGATATGAAACTGCCTATTGCTTTTGCCTTACAGGGAGAAGTGACCGATAATATCCTACCTCCAACTGACCTGCTTGGCATTGGAAGCTTGGAATTCTTACCCATCGAAGCAGCACGTTACCCGATCTGGAATATTAAAGAACATATTCTGAAAAACCCGCATTTAGGTGTGGTTGTCAATGCTGCCAACGAAGTTGCGATTGAAGCCTTTCAGAAAGAGCAATGCTCCTTCTTTGGTATGTCTGACATAGTATTGGATGCTTACAAAAAATTTGAGAATGTTGAAGCAGCAAATATTTCTGAGGTCATTGAAATTGACAAAGAAGTCAGAGCCTATGTCACAGCAAAATAAAGTCCTCATCCTGCACGGCTGGGGCGGTTCCGATGCTCCACACTGGCAAGCCGAACTGGCTGCCGAAATTGCAACGAACTATGGTACGGTCTCGTTCCCCTTGCTGGACAACTGCCATTTCCCATCCAAGAACCGATGGGTCAAACAGGTCAAAGCCGTTTTAGAAGACTTTAAGCCAGACACTGTTGTCTGCCACTCATTGGCCAATACGCTATGGTTCTGGCTCTGCGAAGAAGATATTACCCCGGTAAAAAGACTCTTTATGGTCTCACCTCCAAGTTTAAGCACCGAGGAATCAACTATCAAAACTTTTTTCCCTTGTGAAATGCCGGCAGATATTCACGCAGAAAAAGTCCATATGATCGTCTCAGACGATGACCCATGGGTCAAACTGGATGAAACAGAAGGCATTGCTGCATACTACAATATCGAATTGACCGTCATTCACAAAGCAGGCCACATCAATGCCGACAGCGGATATGGGAAATGGGAACTTATTGAAAATTTAGTAATGGAGAAAAAATGATCTTAAGCATCGAATCCAGCTGCGACGACAGCTCTATTGCCATCACAGAAATAGCCACCAAAAAACTGCTTTACCATAAAAAAATTTCCCAGGAAGCAGAGCACTCCTGTTATGGCGGAGTGGTTCCGGAACTGGCTTCACGTCTTCATGCAGTGGCACTTCCCGAAATACTCAAAGAGACCAAACCCTGGTTTGACAAACTCAAAGCAGTTTCCGTGACCAATCAGCCGGGACTCGGTGTCACCCTGCTTGAAGGGATTGCCATGGCAAAAACACTGGCTGCCTTTCAAGAGATCCCTCTCATACCGGTACATCACCTCAAAGGGCATATCTATTCACTCTTTATTGAAAAAGAAACCCTCTTTCCTCTTTTGGTGCTCCTGATCTCAGGAGGTCATACACAGGTCATACGTGTAGAGAGTTTTGAAACAATGGAGATATTGGCGACAAGTATGGATGACTCTGTAGGAGAAAGCTTTGACAAATGTGCCAAAATGATGGGTCTGGGCTACCCCGGCGGTCCGCTCATCGAGCGGCTAGCACTCCAGGGTGACGAAAACCGTTTTGACCTGCCTGTTCCTTTACGCAATTCACCTCTTATTGCCTTTTCTCTCTCAGGTCTGAAGAATGCTGTTCGTTTGGTCGTAGAACGTCTTGGTGGCTATTCTGAGATGACAGAACAGGACAAAGCAGATCTCGCTGCCTCTTTCCAAAAAGCGGTCAAACTGCACCTCCTTCAAAAAAGCAAAAAGATCTTTGCCAAAGAACCTATCAAAGATTTTGCCATTGTAGGTGGTGCCTCAGCCAATAGATACATCCGAACTGCCTACGAAAAACTCTGTGCTGAATTTGGAAAAACCATGCACGTGGCACCCCTGGAATACTGTTCCGACAATGCTGCCATGATCGGACGGTATGCACTGGATGCTTACGAAAAACAGGCATTTATTGATCCCCATGAGATTGATATCATCAGTACCAAGAAACAGCAGGCGGGAATGTTACTGTAGGGTACGTTTCCCAACTTAACTTTAATCTTTGCCTTTCGGTGAACGTTTTATTGTATGCAAATTATATTATTGCTGCGTTAGTAAACACACCCTACGCGTAAGCAATTAAATTTTAATCACGCAAAGCGTGTCCTGTCTCCACGAACGACCTTGAAAGCATAGCGATTCGAGAATGGAGACGATTTTTTGCTTCGTTTTTTCTAAAAAAACGCCGTGAACTAAGTGAGGAAGTGCCCTTGGGCTAGAAGAGAGAAACAAGCCCACAAGACTGGACTGTAAGGCAATCCAAAAAAACCAAATAAAAAATTCAACAAAAGCCGTTAAATAACGGCTAGACCACGTCTACCCCTAAGTTTATTTCGATAAAATAGATATACTTAAAACCTCGACAAGGGAGTCTCAATATGGCAGAATATGGTGCTAGTAATATTAAAGTCCTCAAAGGACTTGAAGCGGTAAGAAAAAGACCGGGTATGTACATTGGTGATACCTCAACAAAAGGTCTTCACCACCTGGTCTACGAAGTGGTCGACAATTCTATCGATGAAGCGATGGCAGGCTATTGTGATACGATCAAAGTCACATTAACCAAATCCGGTTCTGCGATCATCGAAGATAACGGCCGTGGTATTCCCGTTACTGAGCATCCTACCGAAAAGATCTCTGCGGCGACTGTTGTACTGACCGTGCTGCATGCGGGTGGTAAATTTGACAAAGATACTTACAAAGTCTCCGGTGGACTGCATGGGGTAGGTGTTTCGGTTGTTAATGCGCTATCAAAAGACCTGCATCTTACGGTTTTCAAAGATGGCGAAATCCATGAGCAAGACTTTAAGGCAGGTATTCCTCAAGAAACTTTAGTAGCTACAGGGCCCACACGCAAAACCGGTACGAAGATAGAATTCTGGGCAGATGAGACCATCTTTACGGAAGGCACCACTTTCCAAAAAGAGATCCTGATGAAGAGATTCAGAGAGCTAGCCTACCTGAACCCCAAGATCACCATTGATTTCAGAGACGAAAGAGACGGCACCAAAGAACTCTATCATTTTGAAGGCGGTATCAAACAGTTCGTTGAAGATATGAATACCAAAGAACCACTTACAACTGCACAATTCTTCCAGGGGAAAGCAGATGATATTGAGATTGATATCGCACTTATGTATTGTGATGCCGACTCGGAAAAATCACTCTCTTTTGTCAATAACATTAAAACAGCAGATGGCGGTACCCACGAAGCAGGATTCAGAGCAGGTCTTACTCGTTCTATGGCAAGCTACATCTCTAAAAATGCCAATGCAAAAGAGAAAGGTACAAAGATCACCGGTGACGACTGTAAAGAGGGGCTTATAGCCATTGTCTCCGTGCGTGTGCCTGAACCACAGTTTGAAGGACAGACCAAAGGAAAACTCGGTTCGTCTTATGTGCGTCCATTGGTGCAAAAGTTCTTCTCTGAGCAGTTCAATAAATACCTCGAAGAAAACCCTATTGAAGCCAAGGCGATCATGGCGCAGGTGCTTCTTGCTGCACGTGGTAGAGATGCGGCCAAAAGAGCGAAAGACCTGGTTAAACGTAAAGACTCTATGAGCATCGGTACCCTTCCGGGTAAATTGGCGGACTGTCAGAGCAAAGACCCTGAAATTTCAGAAATCTACCTGGTGGAGGGAGACTCTGCCGGTGGTTCTGCAAAACAGGGTAGAGACAGAGTATTCCAGGCGATCCTTCCACTCAAAGGTAAGATCCTTAACGTTGAAAAAGCCCGTTTAGAGAAAATTCTAAAATCAGATGAGATCAAAAATATGATCACTGCTCTAGGATGTGGTATTGGAGATGAGTTTAACGAAGAAAAACTTAGATACCACAAGATCATCATCATGACGGATGCAGATGTCGATGGTTCTCACATTCAGACACTGCTTATGACCTTCTTCTTTAGATTTTTACAACCGGTCATTGAAAAAGGATACCTGTATCTTGCACAACCACCATTGTATCGTTATAAGAAAGGGAAAAATGAAACTTATTTAAAAGATGATAAGTCACTTAATGATTACCTCATTGAAAATGGTATCTCAGTCATTGAAAGTGAGACTATGGGACAGGCCGACCTTATCGACCTATTCAAACTCGTTGCATACTATAGGATGACACTCAAAGAGATAGAAAAACGTTTTGCTCTACCAGAGGCGCTACGCTATATGATTGAAAACCCGGATCTCATAGGTACAAGCAACAAAGAGTTGGCAAAAACTTTGGAAAAATTCATTGATGACCTTGGATATAACATCTTGAACAAAACCATCACAGAAGACAAACTACACTACTTTGTCCAGACCAATGACGGTCTGGAAGAGCTGATTGTAGATGAAGTACTCTTTACAAACCCCCACTACAATGAAGCGATCCATATCCACCAGAAGATCCAAGAGCATATCACAGATGAGTTTAAAGACAAAGACCTGCTTGCACTCTTTGCAGAGGTAGAAGCTTCAGCCAAAAAAGGTGCCTATATTCAACGTTACAAAGGTCTGGGGGAAATGAACCCTGAGCAACTTTGGGAAACAACCATGACACCCGAGAACAGAAGACTTTTACAGGTCAAGATCAATAATGTAGAAGAAGCAAGTGATACCTTTACCCTCTTCATGGGCGATGAAGTAGAACCAAGAAGAAACTACATTGAGAGTCACGCTAAAGACGTAAAACACTTGGATGTCTAATGTTATTATCGGAACGACAGGAAAGAGAAAGACGGTTTAAACTTGCCCTTAGAGCAGGTATACCGATTGCACTGCTTATCTCTCTGGTTCTGTACAGCACTTTTTTCAAAGATGATGCGATTGAGATAACTGTAGAAAATACCTTTCTTGTTTCCGCACTTTTATTCATTACTATTTATTTTATCTATTTTCTTATGGATCTATCAGTCACAGAGACACTCATTGACCAGGCTACACAAGGCTACAATGAAAAAGCATTTATTGCACAACTTGAAGCCTATAAACCCAAGACCCTTGTGCTGATCATCATCAAAAACCTTTCTACGATCAGCGAGAACTACAGTACCGATGATGTAGACCTGCTTTTGTACACTATTATCCATAAATTAGACAATGCACTTAATAAAGTCGGGTACAGCCATTCTCTTATTGCCCGTCGCTACGGTGCCGAATTTCTAGTCGCCATTGACAAAAGCAGCGATGATATCCAAAAAGTATTTGATGACTTTGTGAGCGACCATAAGATCATTAATAATATTGAACTTAATTATAATTTTGCAGTGATCACCAATACGGGGGAAGAACTGCAAAAAGATATCCTTCACCTGAAAGACCTTATATCGACACAATACAGAACTTCCGATAAAGCGCATAAAAGCAATGTGATAAAAGATGCCAGAGAGAGCTCAGAGACTGAAACGGCTATTATCAGTGCACTCAAAGAAAAGAAACTTCTTCTTACTTTCAGGCCTCTCTTGAATATAAAGAGTAATACCATCGATATGTATGAGATATCCGTCAAACTAAACTCCAGCAGTATAGGCAACATCCTGCCCAGAGTGTATCTTCCCATTGTCAATCGTTTGGGCTTGGGAAGAGAATATGACCTTGCCCTGGTGAAACATGTGATCAATCTTCTTCCTCTGATCGATGAACAGATATCACTCTCTTTCAACCTCTCTCCTTTTTCATTGAGAGATGAAAAGTTTCAGGAAAAGTTTTTTAACTATCTGGAAAAAAGCAAGATAGATCCTTCACGATTGATCATTGAACTGTATGAAAGAAAAACACACCATGACCTGAGTGGATACCTCAAAACACTCAATAAATTCAGGGCTAAAGGTATTCGCATCGCCATCGACAACTTCGGCTCTTCCAATGCATCCATGGAATACATGAAACATTTTAAATTCGATCTTGTACAATTTGACAGAGATTATGTAACCAAGCTTGATGATGCCAATACGGAAGCAATGCTTGGATCAATGGTAAAAATGTCAAAAGATCTAAATATTATAACTGTTGCCAAATGGGTAGATAACGATACGCAGAAAAACAAATTAAGATCACTTGGTATTGACTATCTGCAAGGGTTCGGTATATCCAAACCTATTTCAGAAAAACAACTGATAGATACCTACAATTAAAGGATAATGATGAAATACGGTGAGAAAGAGATACAGGAATTTGATATCAATGCGGCAGAGAATTTCTGGCCGAATGAACATAAAAAAAACTATACGATCAATATTGAATTACCTGAATTCATGTGCCTCTGTCCACGTTCAGGCTACCCTGATTTTGCAACACTGAAGCTCAGCTATGCACCGGATAAAAAAGTCATTGAACTCAAAGCACTCAAACTCTATATCAACTCATTTATGTACAGACATATCTCCCATGAGAACTCTGCCAATGAGATTTTTGATGCCCTCTATGAGAAATTGGAGCCAAAATCCATGAAACTCATTTCGGACTTTAACCCAAGAGGGAATGTACATACGGTCATCGAGATCGACAGCGAGAAGTTTTAAACAGTCATTGTGTTAGCTACTGCATGATGCATCTTTTATTGAAAATATGACAATATGACATTATTTTAGCATCTTCTCCCAAAACTGACTATCATTTCACTATACCATCTGAAAGAATAGATATGATAGCATTTAAGAACGTTATGCAACGCGTACGAAAAATCATGAAACAAACAACAGGAAAAAAGAAAATACTGGATAGGGAAATTGCCAATGCCCTATATCTTGATCCACAGTATTTCGCAGTTATCAAACGTCGCAATAAAATACCCTATGAAGCCCTTGCCTATTTTTGCAAAGAACACAAAATAAATATGACCTGGATACTTTTGGATCAGAATTCTTCCCATTTGACCTAAATGATATTTATAGCTATAATTGAAGGACAAAATCATTTAAAAGGATAAAAAATGAGTAAACTAGACGAAAAAATAGCACACTATACTGAAGCCGCAAAAAAATTAAATCTGGGACTGGATGAAGTATATATTGCCAAGGTAACCGGTGCATTGGGGCCATCCATATACAATAAGGATGCGGAAACTGTCTCCTGCTCTGATAGCAGTGAACTTGAAACCGTCAAAAAAAACTTTTTGATAAAAAAACTCGGGCTTGATGATTTACCGGCACTTGATGATGCCATCAAAAAAGTCTGTGAAACAATGGGTAGCTCCAATAGAAGCAAATACAGAGCACTTTTCTATGCCCTACTTGCCAAAGAATTTAGCAAAGAAGATGTCTACGCCTAGAAACACTACACTTTGATAAAGAGGAGATACTTCTTCATCTCCTCATTCCTTCCAAACCCAACGATCTCCATATCCTTGTACTGCTTATTTACATCCATTCTAAGCTCATACATCATACTGTCCATATCAGATATCAAAAGAGGTGGGATGAGCTCTCCTACAGTGATCCTGGTATCACTGCCATCGATTTCAAAGATAAGTTGTTTTTTTATTGCATCCATATGAGATGTATTAAGCAGTGCTTCTCCTGCATAGATAAGTTTATTACTATCATTAGGATCTTCTTTTAGTAGACCAGCTGTCATAGTGTAGGCTTCCTGGTTTCCGATCTGTTCTCTTATGTCTTCTATGAGATCTATGATGAATTTCATATTTTCTTCTTTATTTTAATTTCCTCGTATTCTACATTGAGGCGTTGGTTCTCTCGTCTACCCCAAGGGTACTTCCTCACTTCGTTCACGGCATTTTTTTAAAAAAACGAAGCAAAAAAGCGTCGTGGATCTCGAATCGCTCCGCTTTTCTGTCACTAAATGACGATACCCTCCGTCGCTAAAGCGTAAGTGGGGTGCATTGGTCGTACACAGAGACAGAGCATACTCCGTGTAATTTAATATGACTAGGCTATCGCCAAGTTTGAATTATTTATAATGAAATTATAGAGTAATATTTTTAATTTTCGTAATAGAAAATTTCGGAGTTAATTTGCTGTAGATTTGATTGAATGGGGATTTGTGTAGTGAGAGAGCTTACAACTGGTAAGTGACCGAACGGAGCAAACTCCATTCGGCCGAAGTTATAGTGAAATCCTATAAAAGATTAACTATTTCTCTTTTCGATGATCTCTTTAGCTACATTCTGTGGAACTTCCTCATAATGATCAAATTCCATCGCATATGTTGCACGTCCCTGAGACATTGAACGTAGGTCAGTTGAGTAACCGAACATTTCAGAAAGTGGTACAAACGCATCAACGATCTTAGAACCGGCTCTATCACCCATTCCAGAAACTTGACCACGTCTTTTAGAGATATCACCAATAACATCTCCCATGTAATCTTCCGGAGTTTCAACTTCAACTTTCATCATTGGCTCAAGAATAACTGGTTTAGCTTCTCTACAACCTTCTCTGAATCCCATTGATGCAGCAAGTTTAAATGCCATTTCAGATGAATCGACATCGTGGTAAGAACCATCATAAACAGTTACTTTGATATCTTCTACCGGGTAACCTGCTTGAATACCTCTAGCCATTGCTTCTTGAATACCTTTGTTAATTGGCTGGATAAATTCTTTTGGAATAACCCCACCTTTAACAGCATCAACAAACTCGTAACCGAAACCAGCATCTTGTGGCTCAATGTGAAGATATACATGACCAAACTGTCCACGTCCACCAGACTGCTTAGCGTACTTGTACTCTTTCTTAACAGACTCACGAATTGTTTCACGATAAGAAACTTGTGGTGCACCAACTTCAGCTTCAACTTTGAATTCTCTTTTCATTCTGTCTACAAGGATTTCAAGGTGAAGTTCACCCATTCCTGAAATAATAGTCTGTCCAGTCTCTTCATCGGAAGAAACACGGAAAGATGGATCTTCTGCAGCAAGTTTACCAAGTGCAACACCCATTTTTTCCTGGTCAGCTTTAGTTTTAGGCTCAACCGCAACAGAGATAACCGGATCCGGGAAATCCATTCTTTCAAGAACCACTTTATCTTTATCTGAACAAAGTGTATCACCAGTTGTTGTATTTTTAAGACCAACAACCGCACCGATCTCACCCGCATAGATTTCAGCTACTTCTTCTCTTTTGATCGCGTGCATTTTCATGATACGACCGATACGCTCTTTCTTCTCTTTGGTAGAGTTAAGTACGTAAGAACCTGACTCCAAAGAACCACGATATACACGGATAAATGTCAACTGACCAACAAATGGGTCAGTCATGATCTTAAATGCCAATGCTGCGAATGGACCATCATCAGTCGACTCAACGATCACTTCTTCATCTTCATCTTCCATTTTAGTACCCTTGATCGCAGGTGCTTCAACTGGAGATGGAAGGTAAGCAACAACAGCGTCAAGTAAAGTCTGAACACCTTTGTTTTTAAA
>JAMONL010000084.1 GCA_027065815.1 Sulfurovum sp. | reverse complement strand
AATTTATTAAAGGTGCCTATCTTCCTGATATTTATATGGCGGGAACTGCTTATGCCAAAGAAGCAACCGATGGTTCCGCTACCTTCCATGCATCCAAGCATAAAGGTGCATTAGGTAAAGAGATCGGTGGTACCGGTGGAGGGTTACTCTCCTACATGACCTATGGTGACTTCAGATTGGATGATACAGGTTTTTATAACGCAGAGACATTTTTCCAAAGAGGTCTTGTGCTTGACGGCGATATTTCAAAAGTGTATGAACTTGATGAAACGAAAATTACGGAAGATGTAACACATGCCTGGTATAAAGGTACTGGTGCACCGGAACATCCGTATGACGGAACAACCAACCCTGACTATACAGGTCTTGAGAAAAAAGATGACGGTTATGCGTATTTGAAAACAGATGAGAAATATTCTTGGATCAAATCTCCACTTTATGATGGAAAGAAAGTAGAAGTGGGTCCTTTGGCACGTATTGTAGTGGGATATGTGGGTGGTGATGAGCGTACGAAAAAGTATGCCGGCAACTTCCTTAAACGTTCCGGACTTCCCCTGACTGTGCTTTTCTCTACGGTTGGTAGAACAGCTGCACGTGCCATTGAAACTGAGATGATCGGTGATGCTATGGTAGGATGGGTTGATGAATTAGCAAAAAATACTGCATTTGGAGATCTTAGTACCTGGACGGAGTTTGATTTTGATACCGTCTCCGCAGATAGTAAAGGTAGAGCTATGGCGGAAGCACCTAGAGGTGCTTTGGGACACTGGATCAGAATTAAAGAGGGAAAAGTAGCAAACTTTCAGGCGATCGTTCCTTCTACCTGGAATGCCGGACCTAGAGGACCAAACGGTGAAATAGGTGCGTATGAAGCTGCGATCATTGGTACAGTTGTGGCAAATCCGGAAGAACCGCTTGAGATCATTAGAACGGTTCATAGCTTTGACCCTTGTATCGCTTGTGCAGTACATGTGGTGGACACAAAAGGTAAGGAGTTGGCTGTTTATAAAGTTGATCCTACCTGTGCATTCTAAGGAGGACATTATGTCAAAACCTGGATATAAACAAGTAAGACGAATGACAGCTTTTATGCGGATAAACCACTGGGTAGTTGCCATCTGTATGGTTGCTGCAGTAATCACAGGTCTTTATATTGGACATCCCTATTATCAGACCTTTATAGCGGAACCTGCTGTAGATAAATATGTGATGGCCTGGAACAGATGGATCCACTTTATTGTGGCGATCATCTTTGATGTGAGCAGTATTGTTGTAGCATATCTGTATTTCTTCTCAAGGTTTGAAAAGCCTTATAAAAAATTAATACCGACATGGAACAATATTAAAGAGTTTGGTGCTGTTTTTATAAATCTCTTGACATTAAACAGAGTCAAGAAATTTGATTCTTCACATGCCGATAGTTTTAATGCAGTCTTTTTCTTTATCTTCCATTTACTTTTAGTATGGATGCTTTTGAGTGGACTTCAGCTTTATGTACATGGACTTGAGTCTGGAATAAGCAGTATTGGTGCATGGTGGCCTAAGATGCTTCACCTTGCGACTGACTGGACACTTCCTGTGAGTTCATGGATGATAGGTTCTACCGCTACAGGTACAAATATTATGGATGTACGTATTGTACACCATATTTCAATGTGGTTGGTCATCACTTGGGTAGTATTTCATATCTACTATCAGGTATGGCGAACGATCTTTTGGAAAGAGGGTGATATTGCCATTGTTGTTGGCGGCAGTAAATTTGTTAAAGATGATAAAGCATCTTAAAAAACTTTAAGAAGAAGGCAAATATTGCGTTATGAAAAAATAGCACTCATCGGTATCGGGAATATTATGTTCCATGATGAAGGATTGGGTGCATACTTAGTGAAATATATTGAAGAAAATTATGAAGTACATCCCAATCTGACAATTGTGGAGGGGGGAACTTTAGGATTTACCTTGATGACCTACTACCAGGAGTATGACAAAATCATTGTAGTAGGAACAGGCTCTAAAGAGGGTGCTGTCGGGACTATCTCTTCTGAAAATTCCGCAGAGGTCATATCCAATAAAAGTGCTACTCGTAAAACAGCCAATGAAGTTGAAATAACAATGATGATAGAGATTTGTTCTTTTCATGAAGATATGGGAGAAGTGCAACTCATTACTATGGTTCCTGAAGATATCATTGAAGTGAAGAACGGTTTGACTGATGCCGTACTGCGCTATATGCCAAAACTTGTAGAAGCCACTTTGGAAGAGTTGCGCATTTCAGGTATTGAATTAAAGAAAAAAACATCTACCCTGGTAACCTTTGAGTCTATTGTTGAAGGTTATGCCAATCCTAAAGTCAATTATAATGAAATGGCATCAGTGATCAGTTAATGCGTGACCATAAAAAACCTTTAGGAACTTGAATGTATTTTATCTTTGAAATAGTGTTTAACTCAAACAAAAATTATATAGCTGACCTTATCAGAGCGTATGCAAAGCAGATAGAGATAAAAGTAGATGTACTGCAAAGTACCGATAAGATCATCATGACCTTTGACAGAGAAGATGAAAAGTTGGAAAGTTTTTTACAAGGACTGGAAACTATTCTTCCTGCTTCACTTTTCTTAGCACAGGGAAAACATTATTTCTCTGATGAGAAACCTGCATTGATGCCGGTAGATAAAGAGCATCTCCCCCTCAATATTGCTCCATGTCCTACATGTCAAAAAGAGATGTTTGATGTGAGTTCCAGACGTTATTATTACCCCTTTACCTCTTGTAACCATTGTGGTTCACAGCATCCATTTTTGACAAAGTATCCTTATGAACGACTCAATACAGGTATGAAGTTTTTAGTACCCTGTAATGACTGTGCTGCAGAAGCAAAAAACAGTGCATTACGTTTGGATTATCCGCTTATCTCCTGTATAGAGTGTGGTATCGCTATTCGTATGCTAGA
>JAMONL010000083.1 GCA_027065815.1 Sulfurovum sp. | reverse complement strand
TATCTTCCTTTAAAGTATGTTTCCAAAGATCAGGATCTGCTCAAAAGTTCTTTGCTGGCGCTATTGACAGGATTGATGATCAGTATACTTCTGATCTTTATCCATATTGTCTGGCGAAAAAAAGGTGAGGTATTCACTGAGATAAAATATGTTTTAACAGGAGAAACAACACTTCCCTGGAGAACAGCTTATCTGACGCTGACATTGTTGATCATGATCTTCACCTGGCTTTACATGCTTTCTTTCTCTTATCATGTGCTTGGAACGGACAAGGTAGGGGGAGATGTGCTCTACCAGAGTTTTAAAAGTATCCGTACCGGCGTACTTATAGGTACTTTGACAACATTGATCATGCTTCCTGTCGCCGTCATTCTCGGTGTAAGTGCAGGACTTTTTGGCGGATGGGTGGATGATGTGATCCAGTATCTCTACACTACCCTGAGTTCTATTCCTGGTGTCTTGCTGATCGCTGCGGGGGTACTGGTGATGCAGGTGATGATGGATAACAACCCGGACTGGTTTGCAAGTACCCTTGAGAGGTCAGATCTTCGCTTATTGTTTTTAATCGTGATCCTGGGGGTAACAAGCTGGACAAGCCTCTGCAGACTGCTTCGTGCCGAAACGCTGAAGATTTCACAGATTGAGTTCGTCACGGCAGCCAAAGCCTTCGGTGTAGGAAAATGGACCATTATACGCAGGCATATCATTCCCAATCTGATGCATATCATCCTCATTTCTGTCGTGTTGGACTTTTCCGGGCTTGTTTTGGCTGAAGCTGTACTCTCTTATGTGGGAGTAGGTGTAGACCCGACCATGTACAGCTGGGGAAATATGATCAATCAGGCACGACTTGAAATGGCAAGAGAACCTATGGTCTGGTGGTCACTCCTCTCTGCCTTTATCTTTATGTTCATCCTTGTGCTGGCAGCCAATTTGTTTTCTGACCGTATTCAAAAAGTCCTGGATCCGAGGAATAAAATATGAGTATTCTTTTAAGTGTGCAGGATCTGAGTCTTACTATAGGAAACGATCAACTATTGAAGAACGTGTGTTTTGATATCCAGGAGGGTGAGATCTTTGCTTTGGTGGGAGAGTCCGGTTCGGGTAAATCACTGACCTCTCTGGCGATCATGCGCTTGCTCCCTGAAGTGATCTCTGTTTCGTCCGGGGATATTCTTTTAAAAGAAAAGTCTCTTTTTGCATTGTCGGAATATGAGATGCAAAAGATCCGTGGAAAGTCCATTGCGATGATCTTTCAGGAGCCTATGTCTGCACTCAACCCGGTCATGACCGTAGGGGAACAGGTTGCTGAGGTGATCAAGATCCATTTAGGGTTAAAAAAAGAGGCAGTCAAAGCAAAAGTGATCTCCCTTTTTAAAGAAGTGGCACTGAAAGATCCCGAAACACGTTACAGTTGGTATCCCCATCAGCTTTCAGGCGGACAGAAACAAAGAGTGATGATCGCTATGGCTCTGGCCTGTGAACCGGCTTTGCTTATTGCCGATGAACCAACGACCGCACTTGATGTAACGATACAGGCTCAGGTACTGGAACTTTTGAAGAGCATCAGGGATGCGAGAGGGCTGAGTATTCTTTTTATTACGCACGATATGGCCGTAGTTTCACAGATGGCCGACCGCATTGCAGTGATGAAAGAGGGCGAGATACTGGAGCAGGCAGAACGTAAAGAATTTTTTGAAAACCCTGAACATCCTTATACTCAGGCCTTGCTTCGGGATGCCATGGCAGAAAAAGAAGAACGATCCAAAGCAATAAGCAAGGATGTCCTTCTTGAAGTAGAGGATTTAAAAGTCTATTTTCCTGTTAAAAAAGGAATATTCCAGAGAACAGTCGGCTATGTTCAGGCAGTTGATGGTGTGAACTTTTCTATTCCCAGAGGGAAGACCCTTGCGCTGGTCGGAGAGTCCGGTTCAGGAAAAAGTACCATAGGAAAAGCCATACTTTCGCTGGTTCCTGTGACTTCCGGCAGTGTAAAATTTGAAGATCAAGACCTTGTTTCTTTAAAAGAAGAGCGTTTGAAGCCTTACAGGCAGAAGATACAGGTGGTATTTCAAGATCCTTTCTCTGCATTGAATCCCCGTATGACCATTGGAGCGATCATACGTGAAGGGATGGTAAGTCTGGGTGTGGGTTCGGGTAAACGAAGCGAGCAGAATACCTACATCAAAGACCTGCTGGTGAAGGTGGATCTGGATGAAGGCTTTATTGACAGATATCCGCATGAATTTTCAGGAGGTCAGAGACAGCGTATCGGGATAGCAAGGGCATTGGCGGTAAAACCTGAACTGATTATTTGTGATGAACCGACCTCCGCGTTGGATGTGTCGGTACGTGTGCAAGTGTTAAAACTCTTAAAGAAACTTCAGGATGAAACAGGGGTATCCTACCTGTTCATCACACATGATCTTTCCATTATTGCCAGTGTTGCAGATGAAGTAGCGGTGATGAAAGAGGGAAAGATCGTAGAGCAGGGACTCGTAGAAGATGTAATGTATGATCCCCAGCACAGCTATACAAAAAAACTGTTGGCATCTGCACCGAAATTATACTAAAGAGAGATGATGGAAAAAATAATATTGTTTGACCTGGATGGTACACTGATAGATTCAACGGAAGCGATACTGGAAAGTTTTGCTTACGCTTTTCAAAGTTTTGGAGGGGATATCCCTTCTGATACACATATCAAAGCAGAGATTGGACACCCCTTGGACATGATGTTCGCTACATTGGGAGTAGAAGAAGAGCATATCTGGGAGCATGTTTCTGCCTATAAAGAGCATTATAGGAAGATCTCCCGAGCAAAGACTGTGTTGCTTCCGGATGCCAAGGCTGCTGTAGCGTTGGCAAAAAGTTATGCCACTTTAGGTGTCGTGACGACAAAAACAGCAAAATACTCCATAGAGCTTCTTGAACACATGGAGTTGATGCACTACTTTGATGTACTCATAGGCAGAGAAGATGTAACACACCCCAAGCCTGATCCCGAACCGATACACAAAGCGTTGTCGAAGTTACCTTGTGTTACAAATAATATCTGGATGATCGGTGATACCCAAATGGACATGTTGGCAGCAAAAGCAGCCAAGATCGACTGTGTGGGGCTTACCTGTGGTTACGGAAGCATTGAATCCCTGGAAAGCTGTACCGACAATATTTTTGAAAATGCGTTGGATGCAGTTACATTCATAGCAAAGCTATAGCATACACTTAAAAATATTATTATTTCAACATGCTTTAAGAGTGGGGACATTACAATAGGAAAATTATTTACTATCAATAATAGGAGAAATCATGACAGAAATTAGATGGCACAGCCGTGCTGGTCAGGGTGCCGTATCAGGTGCTAAAGGTCTAGGGGATGTTGTTGCGACAACAGGTAAAGAAGTTCAGGCTTTTGCACTATATGGTTCTGCAAAAAGAGGAGCTGCGCTGAGAGCCTATAACAGAATCTCAGATGAGCAGATCTTCAACCATGCAAAATTCATGTATCCTGACTTTGTCTTGGTCATCGACCCTGCATTGGCAATGACGGATGATATTACGATGAATGACAAAGAGAGTACAAAGTATATTATTACATCACACTTGAGCAAAGAAGAGTTGATCGCAGCAATTCCTGCACTTGCTGACAAAGCTGACAGAGTGTATGTGGTTGACTGTATTGAGATCTCTTTAGACACTATTGGAAGATCTATGCCAAACTCACCAATGCTTGGTGCATTTGTAAAGATCTCAGGTATGTTTGAACTGGACTATTTCTTGGAAAACATGAAAAGAGTTTTAAGTAAGTTCCCACAAAAGATCATTGATGCGAACATGGAAGCAATTACCAGAGCCTACAACGAAGTTAAGTAAAGAGGAATTAAAGAATGCAAGATTTAAAATTAAAAGCGAACGAAAACAGAGGGCTTCATCAACTTGAATCAGGTAAAGACCTGTATGGTTGGGATGAAGTAACACAGGGGTCTGTTCTTCCCTCTTTTGAAGGTGATGCCAGCAAGATCGCCCATTTGAAAGCAGAAGAGAGAGACTATTCAAACTATAACTCTTATACCGCAACTGTGGCTTCCTGGAGAGTAAAAAAACCTGTATTTAACATTGATGTCTGTATTGACTGTCAAAACTGTTGGGTATGGTGTCCGGACTCGTCTATCTTATCAAGAGATAAACAAATGTTAGGGATCGATTATGATCACTGTAAAGGATGTGAAGTTTGTGTGGAAGTATGTCCTACAAATCCAAAATCACTTTTAATGTTTGGTGAAAATGAAGACCTCGAGACAGCATTGTCTCAGTGGCCAGAAAAAAAGAAAAAAGAAAAGTAAGGGACCATTATGGCAGTAAAATATGATTTAAATGAAAGAGAAGTTTGGGATGGTAACTTTGCCGCTTCTCAGGCACTAAGACAAGCACAGGTTGATGTTGTTGTGGCGTATCCTATTACCCCTTCAACACCTATTGTTGAAAATTATGGTTCGTATGTAGCTAATGGCTACATTGATGGTGAGTTTGTTATGGTTGAGTCTGAGCATGCTGCAATGTCAGGATGTATTGGTGCATCTGCTGCAGGCGGACGTGTCTCTACCGCAACATCTTCGCAAGGTTTTGCTTTGATGGCAGAGGTACTTTATCAGGCATCCGGTATGAGACTTCCTATCGTACTTAACGTAGTGAACAGAGCTTTGGCTTCTCCACTTAACGTACGTGGTGATCATGCCGATATGTATCTTGGTCGTGATTCAGGTTGGATCCAAATGGGTGCATTTAATGCACAGGAAGCGTATGACTTGGCACTGTGTGCATTCAAGATCGCTGAAAACCATGATGTAAGACTTCCAGTCATGGTTCACCAAGATGGTTTCATCACTTCGCATACTGCACAGAATGTCTATCCTATGACAGATGAAGCAGCGATCAACTTTGTAGGTGAAATTGATCCTGTAGATGATATGCTTGACTTCTCAAGACCGGTAACATACGGTGCGCAGACTGAAGAAGACTGGCACTTTGAGCATAAAGCAAAGCAGCACAAAGCATTGATGGATTCTCGTCCTATTATTGATGAAGTGTATGAAGAATTTGCAAAGCTTACAGGTAGAAAATACAACAGAGTTGAATCTTACAATATGGAAGATGCAGAAGTGGTGATCGTTGGTCTTGGTACAACAGTTGAAACAGCAAGAGTTGCAGCAGAACAGCTTAGAGAAGAAGAGGGTATCAAAGCAGGTGTTGTTGCCATCAGATGTTTCAGACCTTTCCCTTTTGAAGATGTAAGAGATGCCTTGGAAGGTGCAAAAGCTGTAGCAGTGACAGACAGATCATCTCCAGGTGGAGCTATGGGTGCATTCTTTAATGAAGTATCAGCAGCACTATATACAACTGAAAGCAGACCATTGGTGACTAACTTCATTTATGGACTTGGTGGACGTGACTTCTCGATCGATGAAGCGAAAAGAATATTTAAAGAGCAGAAGGCGCATGCCGATGCTGGACATATTACAACAGATATCCAACAATTCTCAGGACTGAGAGGTCCTCACCTTGGATATTTCCAAACTAAAAGAGGTTAATTATGGCAATTACATCAATAAAGAACTTAAAAGAATTTTCAACGAACAACGACAGGTTTGAGGGTGCACATACACTTTGCCCTGGTTGTGCGCACTCTATGATCGTTAGAGAGCTTATGAACTGTACAGACGACAACCTTGTAATTTCGGCAAACACAGGATGTCTTGAAGTATCAACAGCGGTTTACCCGTTCACTTCATGGGATACCTCTTGGATCCACATCGGTTTCGAAAATGCGGCTACATCGGTTACTGCTGCACAGGTTATGCACTCGGTAAGAAAGAAAAAAGGTACACTTAAAGACAATGATGCACCGGTTAAATTCGTTGCCTTTGGTGGTGACGGTTCAACTTTTGATATCGGTTTCCAATGGCTTTCAGGCGCAATGGAAAGAGGTCATGACTTCACATACATTTGTCTGGATAATGAAAACTATGCAAACACCGGGGGACAGAGATCATCTGCTACACCTATTGGTGCAACGACTTCAACAGCTCAGGCAGGAACACACTCTTACGGTAAGAAAGAGAAGAAAAAAGATATTGTTGCGATCATGGCTGCACACGGTGCTCCATATGTTGCACAATTGGCGCCTAACAAATGGAAGTCAATGGCTAAAGGTTTTCAAAAAGCACTTGAGACTGAAGGACCTTGTTTTATTAACACGGTTTCTCCATGTTGTACAGAGTGGAAATTCGATCCGAAAGATACCATCGGCATCACTGACTTGGCAACTGATTCTTTAATGTTCCCAATTTATGAGATCATTGATGGGCATGAGCTTAATATCCTTTACAGACCGAAAAACCTTCTTAAAGTGGAAGATTACTTAGGTGCACAAGGGCGGTATAAGCACTTGTTTAAGCCTGAGAACAAGCATGTAATTGAGAAGATCCAGTCTGATATTGATAAGAATTGGGAAATGTTACAGCGCCGCGAAGAAGCAAGAATCTAATCTTTCTTCTGCTTTTGCATCGTCTTTCACTAAAAAGGCGGTGTTACTTTCAGTCACTTACTATCAGTAAGCTCCTTCATTCCACACCACCTCTTTAGCAAAACTCAATACAAAATCAAAAGAAATCTTTACATTACTTGGAAAAATACTAATTATTTCCAATTTTATGGCATAATCAAAAAAATATATTTTAAGGAAATACTATGCCATTATTAGACAGTTTTACAGTAGACCATACAAAGATGATAGCACCGGCAGTGAGAGTTGCCAAAACTATGAAGACTCCATGCGGAGATGACATTACCGTATTCGATCTACGTTTTTGTGTCCCCAATAAAGAGAAATTGTCTGTAAAAGGTATTCATACACTTGAACACCTTTTTGCAGGATTCATGAGAGACCATTTGAATTCTAAAAAAGTGGAGATCATTGACCTCTCTCCTATGGGGTGTCGTACAGGATTCTATATGTCGCTTTTGGGAACACCTACAGCAAAGAAAGTAGCAAAAGCGTGGAAAGCATCTATGAAAGATGTGCTTGCCGTGAAGAGACAGAAAGATATTCCTGAGTTGAATATTTATCAGTGTGGAACGTATAAAATGCATTCACTCAAAGAAGCTAAAGAGATCGCACAAACAGTACTGGACAGAGGGATCGGTATTATGGATAATGAAGCATTGAAACTCAGTAAAAAAATTCTAAAAGGTTTGTAAAATGTATATTTTAATTCCTGTAGAGAGTGATAATGGTCTGGAGAGCAAGATCACAACACAAGCAGATATGAAAACATGGGCACTTGTAACGTTTGAAGGCGGAAAAGCAGAAACTGTGCAGTTCTCAGAAGACAGAACAGCGTTCGGGATTGACTGGATAGATTTTGTTGTATTGGAAAATAAATTTGAAAACTATATGGATTTTATGGGTGAGGGTATGATGTGTCTTGTAAGACGTCAAGAAGAGACTGTAGAAGAAGTGGTCTCTGCTTTTGCCTTTAAAGAGTTGGATGAAATTGGTATGTAGAGGTAAGGCACGCCTTATCCCTACGGAATGGTGTGAAATTTTTAATGTATAATGAAAATTTAAGACCTCAAAAAGAGGTTATTCTCTGTGAAGATGGTACCAATACACTCTACTCTAAAGAATTTGATGAACCGTATCACTCTACCAAAGACGGTGCTTTACATGAAAGTCTTGAAAAACATGTAAAGCCCGCTTTTTCTCTGAAACAAGATAAAAATAAAATCACTATTTTGGATATCTGTTTTGGCCTGGGTTACAATACCTATGCTACACTTTACTACATTCAAAAAAACAACTTAAAAACAAAAGTACATATACTCTCTCCAGAATTTGATGAAGGGCTGGTACGTTCTTTGGACGGTTTTGATTTTCCTCCAGAGTTTGACAGCATCAAACATATCATTCAAAGTATTTCAAAAGACTTGTATTATGAAGATGAACAGTTCAAGATAGAGATATTACTGGGAGATGCAAGAAAAAGTATTCCAAAGATAAAAGAGAAGATCGATATTGTCTATCAGGATGCTTTTTCACCTGCACATAATCCACTGCTTTGGACCAAGGAACATTTTGCTGATATCAGAGGTATCTGTGAAGATGATGCTGTTTTAACCACCTACTCAAGTGCAGCAGCTATACGTTTAGGATTGTATGAAAACGGATTTTTTATCTTTGTCCACCGAGCAGAACTCATGCGTTACTCTACTGTCGCTTCATTAGAAATGTTAGAAGGCTTTGAGTATATAGATATGGAATTAAAAAAAGTGAGAAATCCTACAGCCAGAAGCATGAAAGACAAAGATTATTTGTAGGGTGGGTAACTACCTACCATGAAGACAGATGGCATACGATAATAATATTAACGCCGAAAGGCTCAAAGTATATGTATATAATCTCTTATTAAAAGCTCATTTGCATGCTGTCAATCTCATTCCACCCCATAGACTTTTTAGCAGATCGATGTGCCAAAATATGGTCAATGTATCTGGCAAAGACATCTGTCTCTATATTGAGTTTTGTCCCTACCTTATAATTTTTCATCAAGGTGTTTTTTAAAGTATGGGGGATGATGGTAATACGAAAACTGTCATCATAGACATCATTCACTGTGAGAGAGATACCGTCTATGGTGATGGAACCTTTCGGGATAATGTGCGGGATATGCTTTTTGTCTACTTTGATGATGAAGTCAGTCCCGTTTTCTCTTTTTGTAATTTGAGAAACTGTCCCTACACAATCCACATGCCCCTGGACAATATGCCCTTCAAAACGGTCATTCATCATCATGGCAGGTTCCATATGTACTTTACCGGAGATCTTACTTTCATCAATAATAGAACGTGTCTCATCTGCCAGTTCAAGATCAAAACCATCCGGGTTTACTTTAATGACCGTAAGGCATACACCATTAATGGCAATGGAGTCTCCAAGTTTTGCTTTATGTTTTGACTTGATACTTAAAATGTTGTTTTTGTAACTTTTTACTTCAGCGATTTCACGGATAAGACCTGTAAACATAGTACCTCAATTTTTTTAGATATAATTCGACAATTATAGCATAAGGTTTAAAATGAATTATGATGTCATAGTAATTGGTGGTGGTCATGCAGGGATTGAGGCTTCTTTATCTTCAGCCAGAATGGGTACCAAAACACTGATGATCACCATTTTAGCAGAACAGATAGGTGCTTCTTCATGCAACCCTGCTATTGGCGGCCTGGCAAAAGGACATTTGGTAAGAGAAGTAGATGCTTTGGGTGGAGAGATGGGACTGTGTACTGATAAGACCGGAATACAGTTCAGGACACTTAATGCTTCCAAGGGGCCGGCAGTACGGGGAACACGTGCGCAGATCGATATGGATGCATACCGTATCTATATGCGTAATGTGGTGCTGAACACAGAGAACTTGGATGTCAAACAGGAGATCGCTGACGGGCTCATCATAGAAGAGGGTGAAGTGAAAGGTGTGACCACACAGTTGGGGAACCGGTATATGGCTTCCAAAGTGATCATCACAGCGGGAACATTCCTTAATGGACTGATACACATTGGAGACAAACAGCAGGTAGCAGGAAGACAGGGTGAATTCGCTTCGGTAGAGTTGGCTGAATATTTAAAAAGTCTCGGCTTGAATATCGGCCGTTTAAAGACAGGGACCTGTGCAAGAATTGATGCCAAATCTGTAGATACTTCTGTCATGGAAGTACAGCCAGGAGATACACCGCCACCGCCATTTTCATTTAGAACAGACAAAAGAGCATTTAACCCGACACAGTTACCTTGTTATGTGACTTACACCAATGAAACTACACATGAGATCATCGAGAGCAACTTTTACAGAGCGCCGATGTTCTCCGGGCAGATAGAAGGGGTGGGACCACGGTATTGTCCGAGTATTGAAGACAAGATAAACCGCTTCAGGGACAGACCGAGACATCAGATCTTTGTTGAACCACAGACGATCGATGAGACGGAGTATTATATTAACGGTATGAGCACTTCTTTACCGATCGATGTGCAGCTGAAAATGGTACAGTCCGTAGAAGGTATGGAAAATGCAAAGATCGTACGTTACGGCTACGCGATAGAGTATGATTATATTCAACCTACAGATCTCAAACATACTTTGGAAACTAAAAAGATCAAAGGCCTTTACACTGCAGGGCAGATCAACGGTACAACCGGATATGAAGAAGCAGCGGCTCAGGGTTTAATGGCAGGGATCAATGCTGCCCTGAGCATTCAGGGGAAAGAGCCGTTCATTTTAAGACGTGATGAAGCATATATTGGAGTACTTATAGATGATCTTGTGACTAAGGGTACGAAAGAACCATACCGTATGTTTACCAGTCGTGCAGAATACCGACTGCTTCTGCGTGAAGACAATGCCGATATGAGATTGTCAGGCTACGGAAAAGAATTGGGACTTTTGGATGATGCTTATATGGCTGAGTTTAAAGTTAAAAAAGCAGCATTGGAAGAAGCTTTGGATTTTCTGCGGATAAATTATGTGACACCGACCAAAGAATTTTTGGCGAAACTGGCTTCTATCGATGCGGTAAAGATCAATGAAAAGACCTGCTGGATGGATGTTATCGGTCGTGGAGATTTTAACAGGGAAAAACTGACTACGCTTTTACCGGAATTTGACAAGTATACGGATGAAGTGATGGATCAGATACTGGTTGAAGCCAAATACAGTCGTTATATTGAGAAACAGCAGCAGCAGATACTCAAAATGGATGATATGCTGAAGATCAAAATACCACAGGGTTTTGTCTATCGTAATATTTCAGGTTTGAGTAATGAGATCGTAGAGAAACTGGAAAAAGCAACACCTCCGACGCTTTTTACAGCATCCCAGATATCGGGAGTGACCCCTGCTGCACTGGAGATCATTCATGTGCATATTAAGATGGCACAAAGAGGAAAAACACCTAAAGGACGGAATTAATGGTATTTTATTATGCAAATACAGGACATAAGATAGGTCTGGATAGACTAAGACGGGGTGCAGCTTTAGTAAAAAAATTGGAAGACAATGATGTGGAAGCACGTCTTTTGGTCAATGATTTTAGAGCAGGATTGGCTGCAAAAGAGTTAGGTGCAAAAGAGTATGTGACGATTGAAACAGTACAGGACATTGATGCCATAGCCGAAGCAGGGAACAGTATCATTATAGACTCTTCTGAGGATGATCATGGACGTTTGGTCAAATACTGTGCTGATTTTAAAAATGTCTGGCGTTTTGAGCATAGCCCGGAAGATCAGTCTGTACATGGGGAAACACTTATCCGGGTAGCGTGTCAGGATGAAGAATGTATTAGTGCTGTGATCGTAGATGAAATGTATATGTCTCAGGGCAGCAAAGAAGAAAGAGTACTTTTTTTCCTTGATGATGCAGATTATGATAAGACAATTCTCAGTAACGAAGATTTTTTCAAAGCATTTGATATGGAACTGCTTCTGGGAAATTACTTTTTTGTCAAATATGAAGATGACCTTGCCAAACTTTTTTCAACACTGCATGAACCGGAAGAGTATTTTGATCTGATCCAAAGCTCTCAGACGATCGTTACAGCCTCGTCCCAAACAGCACTTGAAGCAAAAGCCTGCGGTGCAAAAGTGATCTATGTTGATTTGAAAAAAGATGCACTTTATCCTGCTGAAGTATTAAAATCTTATGGTATTTCTATTGTTGACGGTTTTAATGTGGAAGAAGTGAAGAGAAGCATTCAGGAAAAAAATGAAGTTTCAGAAAAACCTATAAAAACTTTTGATGTAAATAAAATAAAAAATTTATTGTAAGAGATATTTGGTTTAAAAGTAAGTTCTTTTAACTTAAATTATTTATATAAGTAGTATAATCGAAATACAGTGTGTATTGAGTATAGCTAGAATTTAAACACATTTGTACTATAATATATGGTTAAAATTATCATTTAAGAAAGGAAGAGGTATGGCTAAAAATGAAGAAGGTCGTAGAGACTTTATTGGTATGGCATTAGGTGGATTTACCGCTCTTGGCGGTATTGGTGCACTCTATGCTATGAAGCGTACGTGGGATCCATTGCCAAGTGTTAAGGCAGCAGGATTTACAACGATCGATCTGAAAGATGCAAAAGACAATGTACTTGTTGTAGAAAAATGGAGAGGGAAACCGATCTTTATTCTTAAGCAATCAAAAGCGATGATGGATAAAGTGAAGGATGAGGATAAAAAAAGACTTATCAGTATGGATGGCGGCCATTACCTTGTATGTGTGGGACTGTGTACGCACTTGGGTTGTATCCCTGGTTATAATCCGGCAGAGGATAGTTTCCTGTGTGCATGTCATGGTGGTACCTATGATAGCAGTGGAGAAGTGACGAAAGCACCACCTCCAAGAGGATTGGATATCCCTCCATTCCGAATTGATGGTACAAAGCTTGTTCTTGGTGAAACAGGTCCAGAGTATGAAAAAATGTTGGCCGATGGCATAACATTGAAAGTGTAGGAGGATCAGATGGCACATTTTGAAAAAGCAAAAAACCTCAATGAGTGGATGGATCAACGTTTAGCTGTCAATACTTTGAAAAAAGTAATGAATACTGAATACTGGATCCCTAAAAATATAAACTTCTTATGGGCAATGGGTATGGTACTTGCTGCTACATTTGGTATACTTTTGGTTTCTGGAATCTTCCTCTTGATGTATTATCAGCCAAATGTCAATCTAGCATTTGACTCTGTAAACTATACAATTATGTCTGAAGTAGGTTACGGATGGTTATGGAGACATGTTCATGGTGTGGGTGCATCAGTAGTATTCCTGATCATTTATATTCACATGTTCACAGGTATCTACTATGGTTCCTATAAAAAAGGAAGAGAGCTTATCTGGTTGTCTGGTATGGGACTTTTTGTTGCATTCTCGGCAGAAGCTTTCTCTGGATATATGCTGCCATGGGGACAAATGTCTTACTGGGCAGGTATGGTTATTACTAACCTATTCTCAGGTGGTGGACTACATGCTGATTTCCTTGTTGAATGGATCAGAGGAGATTATGTTCCCGGACAAGCATTCCTTGGCAGATTTTTCATGTTGCATGTATTGTTGATTCCGTTGGCGATCATAGGACTTATCGTACTTCACTTTGGTTCATTGAGAATTCCACATGTTAACAACCAGGATGGTGAAGAGTTTGACTTTGCTGAAGCAGCAGAGCTTTATAAAGCAGGAAAAGTAAAAGAGTCTAAAGTGATTCCGTTCTCTCCAGTCTTCTTAAGTAAAGATGTGTTGGTTATGGGTGTGTATTTTATTTTATTCTTCTATTTGGTATTCTACCACTTTGAATTTGCAATGGATCCGGTAAACTTTGACCCGGCGAATGGACTTAAGACACCAGCACATATTTATCCTGAGTGGTATTTCTTGTGGTCATATGAGATCCTTAGACCATTCTCAACCAATGTTGGTTTGATTGCATTTGCTATAGCACAGGTGATCTTCTTTGCACTTCCGTTCCTTGATAGAAGCCCTAATGTTGCTCCGGCAAGCAGACGTGGA
>JAMONL010000082.1 GCA_027065815.1 Sulfurovum sp. | reverse complement strand
TCATAAAGCGGTTTTATGTCAGGATCATTTGGTTTAAGTATAAAACCCGCTGTATTGATCTGTTTCAATTTTTGATTTCCCATAATTTTCCTATTGACAATAATTACTGTTAGATTATCATAATGTAGCTTGAGCAGTTCAAAAAGCTTTCAAATTGACATCTTTTCATTTTAGATATCTTGGAATGTGTCACGAATCTTCAAGAATGTATCCAAATGTTCAAAAAACAGATCTACCAAGACAGGATCGAACTGTTTGCCTTTTTCCGCTCTGAAATATTCCCATATCTCTTCATCACGCCAGGCTTTTTTATAAACCCTGTCGCTGCCCAAAGCATCAAATACATCAGCCAATGTGGTAATACGGCCGTAAATATGTATCTGCTCTCCCTTTAGTCCGCGGGGATACCCTGTACCGTCATAATGTTCATGGTGTTCGTACGCAACAATAGCCGCTGCTTTTAACAATGGGCGCTGGGAGTGATTGAGCATCTCATATCCGAGTTGGGCATGTTCATCCATCACTTTACGCTCTTCATCATTCAGTATGCCGGGTTTATTCAAGACAACATCAGGAATAGCTATTTTTCCTATATCATGCATAGGCGAAGCTTCTTTGAGCAACTCACACTCCTCTCTTCCCAATCCGTAATACTGCGCCAAAAGCCTTGAATACTCTGCTACCCGTTTGACATGATTTCCTGTCTCTTTTGAACGTATCTCACCGATCGCACCCATTGTGAAGACCACTTCTTTCAAAGTCTCCTTGATCTCCAATTCAAGTGCTTTGACCTGTTTATAATGTTTTTGCAAGGAAGCCGTACGTTCATTCAATGTGGAGACCATCAGTCCTATTTCACCTTCCTGATCGGTCTCGATCGCCTGGATAGTTTCAATATCCTGATTCTCTTTGGATATCAGCTGTGTAAAGATGTGACGTATGGGGTGAATGACCCAGTGTCGCACGATCAAATACCCTAACAGGGTGATCAGAAAGGTGACAACAAAAGAGATCAATACCAACTGTTTTAAAAGTTCCGTACTCTGGGAAAAAGCATTTTTATAAGGTACGACAAGACCCAACCTTCCCAATGCCCGCCCATTATGGTAGATCAAACCAAAACTTTTCACATCAAGGTAAGGATCTTTTTGGATGACAAAACTTTCCTGAAGGCTCTCATTCTGATGGAAGGTTTTTTTCATCTTTTCAAGGAGATCATTCACATCTTCAAGTATAGGATTCTTCTCCAGCATATTTGAAAAATATTCACCGCACATCTCTCTCTCCTGAGGAAAGGAAATGATCTTATTATTACGGTCAAGAAGAAAAGCATACCCTCCGATTCGCTTGGAAATTTCTGTTAACAGAGGGTCGATCTTTGAAAGCCCAATATCAATTGTTGCAACGCCAGTAAATACATCCTTCCTGTAGATCGGAGAAGAAACCGTTACCATTGGAATAAGCGTATGGGGATCCGTATAAACGTCAGTCCAGTGCACACTGTCTTTGGGCTGTGATCTTACTGAAGTGAACCATACTTCCTCATAGTAAGGTTTACCTTCAAGTTGATTATAACTCTCATTGACAATCAGTTGATCATTGTCATCTCTTGAGAAAAAAAGTGCATTCCGATCCTCTGCAGTATTATCCGTAGAAGGAATCGGCCAGATACCTCCTCCTTCAACAGACGGATATTCCAACATCGTTTTTATCAGTGTTCTGTTTTCATGAACAGTGTCACCGAGTACTGCACCGATCCTCGCCAGTGAGATAACGTTTCTCTCTACCTGAGCCTGCTGCTGATCGATCTCTTCAAGGATCACTTCACCGGTTAATACAAGTTTTTCAAAAGTATTGTGTTCAATATCTTCTTTACTTACAAGCAGTACGGTACCTATCATAGAGGCTGCCAGGATAAAGGCAAAAAGAAGGAAAAAAAGAAACCCTTTGAAAACAATACTTTTGTAAAATCGGTTCATGGTAAATATTATAGCTAAAGTTTATACGTAGAGACTACTATTTGAGACCTCTCATAACCCTAAACAACTTTTAGATATAATCGCGTCATTATTTAACTATGAGGAACGCTCGTGAGAACACATTATTGTGCAGACGTAAACGAAGAAAATATCGGTCAGTTAGTGACCGTTGCCGGTTGGGTTTCCAGCCGTAGAGACCATGGTGGATTGATCTTTATCGACCTGAGAGACAAAGACCAGGTAGTCCAATTGGTATGTGATCCTGCTGACAATGCAGCCGCACACAAGATGGCTGAAGAGGTACGTGACCAGTTCGTACTGATCGCTACAGGTAAAGTACGTGCCAGAGGAGAAGGACTTGAAAACCCTAAACTCAAAACAGGTAAAATTGAAATTGTTGTGGATGAACTTGTCATAGAGAACCGTTCAAAGCCCATGCCTTTTGAGCTCAATGACGACAAAGTCAACGAAGAGATCAAACTCAAGCACCGTTACCTTGAGCTAAGAACACAGAAATCTTACGACATCTTTAAATTGCGTTCAAAAGCGACCATCGCTACAAGAAATGCACTTGATGAACTGGACTTCCTTGAAGTGGAAACACCCATCATTACCAAGTCCACACCGGAAGGTGCAAGAGATTACCTTGTACCGAGCCGTGTTCACAGCGGGGAATTTTATGCGCTTCCACAGTCTCCACAGCTTTTTAAACAGTTATTGATGGTAGGCGGTTTTGACCGTTACTTCCAGATAGCAAAGTGTTTCAGAGATGAAGACCTCAGAGCAGACAGACAGCCGGAGTTTACTCAGATAGATGTTGAAATGTCCTTCTGTGATCAGGAAGACGTCATTACTGTCGCTGAAAAACTCATCTCAGATGTATTCCACAAATGTGGTTTTGACTCGGTACCTACCAAATTCAACCGTATGACTTACTCTGAGGCTATGGAGAACTACGGTTCAGACAAGCCGGACATGCGT
>JAMONL010000081.1 GCA_027065815.1 Sulfurovum sp. | reverse complement strand
GAGGTTCTCCTGCGGCACTTTTTTCACAATATCTTCTCAGACATAAAGTTTCCAAACTTTCATTTCAATGGATATTTTGGGGTATCATACTGCTTCAGGGGATGCTTTTTTTGTATTTCAAACCATTTTAACGGCAGATACAAAGCATAACTTGAACCTACACTTTGTATAATGTCACAAACTTTTTCTGTCCTCATCGCTTAACTGGATAAAGCAGTGCCCTCCTAAGGCGTAGCTCGTGGTTCGAGTCCACGTGGGGATACCAATGTACAACCCTATGTTTCTTCTTATCATCAAAGTATAAATAACTAAAGTTTAATTATTCTGCTATACTACATGTATTGAAAGATGATTTAGAGTATCATCTTTGGTTTGACTTGTATTAATGACCTTTGTTTGCAGTATTATCCTCCCTCAGAACACTCCACTTTATATTTTCAGTACTTCAGTAATGATGTGTAATAAATAACCAAAGGAAACATATGAAAAGTAAAGAAGCTGTTCTGGAAGCATTAAGTGAAGGTAAAAATTTAATCAGTAGCATTACAGGAATACAATACACCCTGATCAATGCCAAGTTACACACTCGCCATAGTACAAAAAGTGATTGGAATGAAAGTAGTCTTAATTTTTATAATCCACCATCTTGGCTCAATCTGAAAATAATAGAAGACAAACATATCCCTAACAATTAGATTGAATCTCAATTTTCCTCTCGGAAATTATTTTTGGAGTTTAAATTATTTTGTTGATTATTCTGGAGTATGCGTTACCACCGGGGACGGATGGGAACGAGGAAATATCCTATCTGCTAATCAGAGTAACACAATTTGTTTTTGACATTTGAGTGCTGCATCTTAATACCGGCGTAGGTGTTATCTGCATTGAAGACACAGGCAAATTCTTTTAAATGGGTACTGTCTTCACTGTATTTTCCGTAAATGATCTTTGCACCTCTACTGTATTCGATCGGGTAGAGATAGATATCTCCGGAATATATGCCAAGCTTTCGTGCAACTTCCTGTTTACAGTAGTACGGCATTCTTTTTTCAGAAATGGTCTTATAATAATTGTCACTCGGTATGGACTCTGTATCTGCACATCCTGTGATGCCTGCTATTCCCAATCCTATCAGTGCAAAAGTTACTGCTTTATTCATATGTAAATCCCTGTTTTAGAACTTAAATCATACCCAATGTAAGCTTATGCATGTGTCATTTCCTTAATGAATTGTTATCTTTTATCGACTATACTTTTGCATATCAAAAAAGGATTTTAACAATGATCAAAAAATTACTGCTTGGTGCTGTGATCACTACAAGCGCCCTCTTCGCACTTCCAAACAATGAACTACAACTCGCCATGCTTGCCAAAGCCGCACAGAAAAAGGCCGTTGTGCTTTCAACCATGCAGCTTAAAGGTGAAACAAAAGAGCAGTTTGGAAAACTTTATGATGAGTATCAGGACAGGCTGAGTGAAAGAGGTATGAAACATATGGGGCTCATTACAAACTATGTAGCAAACTATGAACAAATGACAAATGAGACCTCTGACCAACTGATCATCAAGTGGGCAGAACTTCAAGAGGCGGAACTTAAACTGAAAAAAGAGTATATTTTAAAATTTAGAAAATTCCTGCCTTCTGCGGAGGTTATGCGTTATTTCCAGATAGAGAACCGTTTTAAGATTCTTCGTGAAGCAAAGATCATGAAAATGATCCCACTGGCAACACCGCCGGCACTCTCAGCAGATATGGCGATCGTCACTACTGATGTAGTCGAAATCACTGAGAACAATCAAAGTAAATAATACTTACGCATCTATTCCGGTACTTCTGCCGGAATAGACATTTTTCAATACCTTAAATCATAGATTCTTTGTCACCCAATATTGTTTTCTTGGTCTCTACAGGTTTTTCCTCTTTTATTTCTTTTTTTGGTGTTTGATTGAATTCATCGGTGATCTCAACAGCATTACTTTTAACAGGCGCTTTTTGTACCTGTTTGTTTGCTTCTTTGTGAGGTGCTTCTGCTTTTTTTACGATCTCTTTTTCTACTTTAGAGGGCATAGTATTGACTATAGTAGATTTTGCCGTTTTGTTTTTACTGATGCTAATCACAAGTTTACCATTTTTATAAGCAACCTTGAGACTGTTTTCATCTGCATCCTGCGGCAGGGGTGTACTCTGCTGATACATACGTACAGAACGGGAGGTAGTTATGCTGTGACCTGTTTTGTTTTCCTGCTTCTGTACGATCTTGGCAGTCACGGACATGATGCCGTTTTCAGTTTTAACATCGATATGATTCTCTTTGCTCTCCGGGATATTGGTGACGAGTTCATAGACATCACCTTTGTCTACAAATTGATTTTGTACGGCAATTTTATAGGTTCCCAAAGGTGAGATCATACCGGAAGAGCGTTGCTGTCTTCTTTCCTGCATACGCGTGAACATTTGATCCATCTCTTTTTGCACTTGAAGCATCTCTTTAAAAATATCGTCTCCAAAAGGATCATTAAAGAACGGGTCATTAAATGGGTTTTGTGCCTGAAGTGACAGTGTTGCAACTAAAGGCAAAACTAAAAGTGAAAGTTTTTTACTTAACATGTTGTACTCCTTAAAAGTATATTTTTAAAATTATAAAGTCTGAAGTTTAACCATTTTTTAACATTCCTATGATTCACAGGTTTGTACGACATAAGATTAAAGTAGTACAATTATTTATAAAAAAATCAAAAGGAATGGTTATGTCACATAGAAAAAATACTCATCCGAAAGAATCAAAAGTCTATCTCATTGGTTCCGGTATCGCTTCCATGGCTGCAGCGGTGTACCTTATAAAAGATGCCGGTGTTCCTGGAGAAAATATACATATTTTGGAGCAGGATGATATTACCGGTGGTGCCTGTGACGGTGCAGGTGATGAAGAAAATGGATTTGTAGTACGAGGCGGTCGTATGCACGAG
>JAMONL010000080.1 GCA_027065815.1 Sulfurovum sp. | reverse complement strand
ATATCTTCTATGGCGGCTGCTTCTGCACCTAAGGTTTGTTTAGATGCAAGTATAAAGAAGAGTACAGCTAAGACAATGTTCACACCTGTTTGTATGGTTGCTGCTTCCAATGGTGTGCGTGTGCTTGAAAGGTAGAGATAGGCGGTAATATTCAACATTACCAGTGTGACCAGCACAGCAATCAGCCCAAGTGCTACCCATACGGTCTGACGACTCTTCTTTTTCATCTCCAGGCTTAAAAGTGCTTTTTCACTTTTGACCAACAGTTTTATTTTTGCATTAAAATCTTCACTCATAAGAGTTCCTTTATTTTGAGCTGAGTGCATGTCCAAAGGCAGCACCCAGTGCGAAAAGTACTATTGCCGAAGTAGGCGAGAGATTTTCATAGTCTTTTCTGATGGTATTAAGCAGTTGGTTCAGTGCCTCTTTTGCATCGGTTTTTCCCTCTTCCAGAGAGGTCATGATCTTTTCCGCTTTTTCTTTGGCTTCCGCGATCTCCTCCTGCTCTTCAGCTTGTGCTTTTTTCTCTTTCTCTACTTGTGCTTTTTCCTGGGCTGCTTTCTGCTTTTTTAGCTCTTCTACCTCTTCACGAAGCATTTCGAGCTCTTGATGCATGGTCATTTTTGCCATTGTGTATCTCCTTATCTGATGGGGTTTTCTTTAACAGGTTTTTCACCGTAGTCACTCAGCATGAGTGCGATCCATTCTGTCTCTTTGTATTGTGCAAAGAGAAATTGCATTGCCATGGTCAAGGGAACAGAGAGTATCATGCCTGTTGGTCCCAGTACCCAGCCCCAGAGGGTCATAGAGAGAAAGATGATCAAGGCAGAGAGCCCCAACCCTTTCCCCATGATACGCGGCTCAAGGATGTTTCCTATAGCCATGTTGATGGTTACATACCACAAGGCTACCCAAAGTGCAGTGATCATGCCATGATCTATCATGGCAAGTATAACAGGAGGTACAGCTGCAATAATAGAACCCACCACAGGAATAAAGTTCAGGAAAAATGCCAGTGCGGCCCAGAGGTAGAAGTAGTGAATGTCATAAAACCACAATACTGCCAGTACCCACACAGCAGTAACCAAAGAAGTTTTGACCTTGATGATGAAATAAGTGTTGATCTTGGAGATGATCTGCATACCGTCCTCAAGGCTTATTTTACTTTTTGAGAGGATCTTCTGTACTTTAGTGTGCATGTATTGTGACTCCATAAGCATAAAGCCTACAGTAAAGAGTATGAGAAAAATGTTGGAAAATTGTGCGCTGGTTTGAGATGCCAGGTTTTTAACGAGACCGGACATATTGCTTTTTGCAAGCATGGCTTCAATGTCCGTCTGATTGACAGAGAGTCCCATGTTTTGCAAGGTCAGTACAAATTTACCTACTGCTTTGTCAAACTGAGCACTCAGTGACTGGAAGTTTGCTGCAAATTCTTGTGCCTCTGTGACTATGTACCCTCCAAACATAATAATGGGAATAGCTGAAAGAATAATCAGGATGATCAGTGAAACGATCTTTGGAATATGTCTTTCTTGGAGTTTAGTGAGTAGAGGACTGAGTACGATAGCAAAGGAGACAGAGATGAGAAAGGGTGCCAAAACACCGGCGGCATATTTCATAATGACAAAAAGGATGGAAACTGAGGTCAAAAGTATGAAAAATTGGTTAATGGGCCATGCTTTTTGCATTAAATGATTCTCCTGTATATATTTTTGGAGGTTAATGATAATACTATAGCATTTTCTTCCATTTTTGTCTATCCGATTTACGAGTTTTCAGATAATTTTTCTCTAATTATAGAGAAAAATTAATGTATTCGTTTTTAGGATAGACAATTCAAGTATTACTTGCTATAATCTTGAAACTTTTAAATAACAAGGAATAAAAGATAATGAAAATAACACAGATCGCAAAAAAAGCGCTGCTCCCATTTTTAATGGTAACAATGTTACCTGCAGCATCATCTGTAAGCAGTACAAATGAGAGTTTACGTACACTCCCTACTGAATACAATATGATCGTAGCACTTTATGGCCGGCCTCACTCAAAAGTATTGGGAACATTGGGGCATCAGCCTTTGGCACAGACTATTGAGAAGGCAAAAGCAAAAGCGAAGCTTTATGAAAAAGCATGGGGGACCGGGAAACATGTCACTCCTGGATTTGACCTTATTTATGAAATGGCAACAAGTGAGCCTGGGGCTAATGGCAAATATGTCATTACGTTAAATCATGAAACATTGTTGCAGTATATTACTGCGGCACAAAAAAACGGAATTGTCGTTTTTCTTGATGTGCAGTTAGGTAAAAAGAGCCCTGCTCAGGCAGTAAAACCTTTGTTGAAGTATTTGAAATATAGCAATGTACATATTGCTGTTGATCCAGAATTTTCAGTTGATAACCTAACCGTTCGCCCAGGAAAGAAGATCGGTTCTATTACCGGTCAGCAGATCAATGAAGTGCAGCATATGATGAGAGATTATATCAAAGCCAATGGTATTAAAGAAGATAAAATTCTATTGGTACACATGTTTACGGAGCATATGGTTACAAATAAAAAAGCTATTAAATACACAGACAGAGTACACTTAGCGATGCACCTCGATGGACATGGAAGTCCTGCTTTGAAGATCAAAACATACAACGGTCTATACACAGGTACACGTGCTGGACTAGTCACCGGTGGTTTTAAAGTCTTTTACAAACAAGATAAGCCTATGATGACACCAAGACAGGTACTTGGACTTGAACCTGTTGGTAATAAAAGAGTAAGGGATATGCCTAAGATCATTACGTATCAGTAATTTTATACCTGTCTTTCGACACATTTTCCCTATAAACGCTTTTATGGCTCCTATGATCGTTTAAGTGTTTTCGAGGGTTTCTTTCCATAGATGCTAAAACTCATTTAGTATCTCTGCGATCCTCTGTTTTTCAGTCAGAAAACATTTACCATACATCTCTCGACTCATATACTGTTTTAATACCACTTTAG
>JAMONL010000079.1 GCA_027065815.1 Sulfurovum sp. | reverse complement strand
TTGATCGCATATTTTAAAGAGAATGAATTGGTCAAACCAATGATCAGGGTACTCAATCCGCCGTTTGCCGAAGAACAGATATTGATCTCTTCTTTCTTATATTGCGAAAGGACATCTGCACACTTGGTATTGAGATCATCTAAAATATTTTTATTAAAATCTCTAAAATACTGCTCTATTTTTCCATCTTGAGCCACTTTAAAATAGGTAGACCCTATATCTATAAACAGTTTACTCATAACATGATCCCTATGTCTTTAATGATCTTGTCTACCACACGTTCACCCTCTGCCAATTTGATCTTGGACTGTTCAAATGCAAAACTTTTATCAGATATAGGCAAATTCCCTTTTTTCAGTATACGGATATTGCTGTCAGGATCACGAATAGTAATGACTTCATTGGCATTGATGATATGCGGTGAGAAGGGAATATCAATATAGCCTTTTTTAATGGAATTGAAGACTTTTCTCCATAGAGTGTCTGCTTTGTCATTAAAGACGGCTTCAAGAATTTCATCTACTTCATTGGTCAGATTCTCTTCTTCTTCTTCATCCCCTACTTTCGGAAGCCCCTTGAGCATGCCCAAAGTATATTTTACATTGGCAACAGCCAAAGCATTGGCTTCTTTGGTCGGTATACCAAAAGCTTCATTACGCGTTTTGGTAATAATCTTGTCTGCACCCACCATTGCCGCAATGACCGTAGAAGTGTTAATGAGCGAATCAGAATACTCTTTGTTATAAGGGAAAGCTCCCATCCACTGATGATACACAAGGTTGATGGTCGCATCTGTGTGACCAAATTGATCAGCATATTTACGAGAGAGTTTTTTGATGACATTGGAGGAGACGATATCCTGCAGCATGGAACCTGTCTGAGAGAAAGAGACAGAGAAGGACTTTACACCCTCTTCCAGAGAGAGCAGCATTTCCAGGATCTGAATAACAATAACGATTGATGGAGCTTGAAGTGTGGCAGAGAGCGGTCCGAAAGATTCTCGGTTGATCGGCTCATTAAGTTCTGAATACTTCGCACAGACCCTCTCTACATACTTCCAATACAAAAAGGCTTTATCCATCGGAAAGTTTTTTGAATACGGCAGAAGGTAAGTGATCGGCCCGCCTTCTATTTCAAAGATACCTGAAGCCAATGCCGTTTCAACAAGCAAACGGGCATCAGGTGTACCGTGACGCAGACTCACAGGCGTATTGTAGTGTGTGATCATTTTACGGGTCGTTCTGTAGCCGTGGTTCACCAGAGGATAACCGTTGAGCATATCGACATCATTCTCTTCGGAAAGTGCCAGCATCTTTTTGGCTGAAGCATAGTCATTCAGACGGGTATTGGAGTCGATGGTCAGAGGCAGGACATCCACATTGGCCTCTTTGAACTCTTTGTAGAGTTGAAAGACTTTGTCATAGGTCGGAAAACCGCCACGTGGCTGAACAAGCATTTCAGAAGAAGTTTTAAATTTATGTGAAATAAACAGATCTTTACTCGCATTTTTAATGAACGCTTCCACTTCATCAAAATCAAAACGGTCTATGTATTCATTCTTGACAATGATCTCCCGTTCACGCTGTAACAGACTAGACATTTCCAACTCCCTCATTGCGTGTTTTCAAAAAGGCTTCAAGCTGATCAAGCCCCTCATTCAAGTCTGTTTGATGAAAGACCAGATCAAAACCGTAATTTCGGAAGCGTGGTACCAACTCGGTTTCATTCATCTCCCCTACACCCAGATTACCGCCTATCATAAAAGCGACATTGTTGAAATCATACTGATTTTTAAGTATTTGCAGGTCACGACACCAGCCTTCTGCTTCACCATTCAAAGAAGAGATCAGTAATACATCTGCATCTGTTTCGATCACTGCATCCATAAACTCTTCCAAGTACGTATTGACCCCGAGATTAAACACTTCAAATCCACGCTCTTCAAGGGAGATATCTATCAATCTGTTGGCAACGACATGAATATCGTTTCCTACTACACCTGTTACTACTTTCATTATTCTGCTTTATAAAAATATTATGTCTATAATTCTACCTAATTTTTAGTATAATCTTCTCAATGATTACTTTACAAGGAAGCAAAATGCCTTTTTATACTGCTGATATTTCAGATGAACACCATGAAAAAGTACAAGTTCTTTCTCCGGAATACCATTCCTACGGAGGCATTGAAAAATGTAAGGGTCCTATTGCGACACTCAAACTCAATGAAGAGAATTCCGATCTTATCTCTATGTTAAAAGAACCGGGAAATGGACGTATTGCTGTTGTAGATGTAAATAAAGCACACTATGCGGTCGTAGGAGAAAACCTTATGAAGTTTGCCCATGAAAACAACTGGGCAGGCATACTCATTAACGGTTATGTCCGAGACACACACATTACAAAAACTATTCCTGTGGGTTTATGGGCACTGGGTACCTGTCCGCGTAAAAGCCATGTAAAGCAGGCTGGTGAAAGAGATGTTACTTTCACATTTGGCGGAGTATTTTTTAAAAATGGAGAGATCCTCCTCGCAGACCATGACGGTATCATTGTCATTCAGAAGGAAAGTTTGGAGAATTAAAGTCTATTTTTTAGAGACAAATTTTTTTGATCTGTTTATATTAACCGTTCAGGGTCATGCTTATGATAGAAGGAATTTCTATTTAGGAAGTATACGTGTGGTTAAACTTTTTCCTATATAATAATTTTATAAAGCATTACTTAGTAAAAAATTAAGAAATGCTAAAATTCAATTTTATAAGGAGATAAGATGAAAAGTGACCATTTGATCGCAGTCTATGATACACATGAAGATGCCGCTAATGCGGTCAGCATACTGACAAATAAAAGAATCACAGAAAGAGAAGATATTTCTGTACTGGGTAAAGGGAATGAAGGTGAACCGAAAGATTCACTTCAGATCGACAAAGAAAATAAAGATCTCCTCCAATGGGGTAAAGAAGGTGCCATTTGGGGCGGGATCGGTGGATTTCTGACTGGGCTGTTCTTCTTATGGATACCTGGTTTCGGTCCAATTCTGGCTGCAGGTCCCATTATCTCTTCTTTAGCCGGAGCATTGGGTGGCGCAGCAACAGTAGGCAGTGTTGCAGCCCTCACCGGCTGGTTTATCGATCTTGGTATAGAAGCAAGTGATGCACACCGCTATACCAACCTGATTGATGACGGAAAACTGCTTGTTCTGATACACGGGAACAAAGAAACCCTTCAAAAAGCACAGGAAGCACTGAAAACACTCAACAAAGGTAAGATCGAAGTACACAGCAAAGCATAAGAGGTCTCTTATGCTTAAAAAAACATTACGATGGATCTTTTATCTTTGCGAATGCCAGCTAAGTTCCTAAAGATTTTTTAACGGAGACAAATCATGTTTAACAGCCTTTACAAAAAAATAATATTACTCTTTCTCTTCCTCTCTATAACCCTTGCCTGGTCACAGCAGGATATCAATATTTCCATTCAGGCACAGCAAGGTCCTATGACACTTGAAAAAAATTTTAAACTTGCCGATAGATATCCAATACCCTCTGCATGGCTCCTTGCAAATGCCTGTGCAGGATGTCACGGAACCGATGGTGCAGAGATGGATACCGTCATCCCTCCCATTGCAGGGATGGATAAAAAAGTCTTCATTGAAATGATGAAAGCTTACCAAAGTGAAAAAGCTTCCAAATCTATCGTGATGACCCTTGTTGCCAAACCTTTGACCTCCAACGAAATTTCAGCTATGGCCGAGTATTTCTCCCAGATAAAAGCAAGCGAATGGACACAAAAGAACTGGAACAAAGATGTCAAAGTACCTAACTGGGCTGAGGAAAAAAAGGAAGCTAAGTAATGAAAAACCTACATACCATAGCACAAAAACCAGATTTATCAAGACGGGATTCATTCAAAAGTATCGGACTTTTCATGCTTGCCCTGACTACACAGGGGAAAAGTGCTCATACTTCAGAAAAAGCAATGAAACAATTCAGAGTAGTGATTATCGGAGGTGGGATCGGGGGTGCATCCGCTGCCAAATATCTCCGTATACTCAACCCTCATGTCCAGATCACTGTCGTAGAACCCAATCCGGAATATATCTTCTGCCCGGGGAGTAATGAGATCTTCCCAGGATGGTGCAGTATCAAAGATCTAACTGTAACCTACAATATACTGAAACAGCGCTACAACACTCAGGTCATAAAAGATTTTGCACAGCATATAGACTATGATCGGAAAATGCTTTCTCTTGCCAAAGGAGGAACGCTCTTTTATGACAAACTGATCGTCTCACCAGGTCCCACGTTTGACTATGCAGGTATCGAAGGATACAGCAAGGATTTGGCAGACACACACTTTCCTGCTGCCTGGCATGTTTCTCCACAAACGCTGTTGCTCAAACAACAGATAAAATCATTAAAGCAAGGGGGAACACTCTGTATTTCCATTCCCGATACACCTTACCGCTGCCCTCCTGCACCTTATGAGCGTGCAACATTTATTGCGCATATGCTGAAAAAGAACAATCCTGCTGCCAAAGTATTGATACTCGATTCTCAAAAAGATTTTATTTTTGACAATATTTATCCCTATTATTGGGAAAAACATTTTAGTTTCGGAAAAAGTGATGCCATTTTGGAACGTATCGGACCGGAAGATGGGGGACACATCGTTAAACTCGATGCATCGGCAAAAACCCTTATCGGACAAAATGGTCAAAAATTCAAAGGAGATGTACTCAATATTATTCCGCCGCACAAAGCTGCCAAATTTGCATTTGACAATCATCTTGTCCAAGATCAGTGGTGCCCTGTGGAATACAAAGATTACACTTCGCTTAAACAGAAAGATGTCTATATCATCGGTGATACCATTCTTGGTGACCCTATGCCAAAAACAGGTTATATTGCAAGCAATCAAGCCCGTGTAGCGGTACAGGCGATCAATGATGAGTTGCATGGCAGATCACCGGGAACTCCTTTTATGGTCAATGACTGTATTGCCATGGTGGAACAGGGATTTGGTATGACGCTTTCCGAGATTTTTCGCTATGCCGGGAAAAACAAACCTCTTGAAGCAAGGCACTATATACCCGGTGTAGATAAAAATGGGTTTCAGCAAAAAATGCTTGGTTCAGAAGCAAGAGCCTGGCAAGAAAATTTCAAACGTTCTGTTTTTTCCTAAATGCCAGAATCCTGCCGTATAGGGGAACGATATATTCTAAAGCTTATATAAGTACAATATAAATATGGAATTTTTCAAAGATGATGAAACAAAAAACAATATAGAGCCAAAAGACCTGATGGCTGTGGAGCGTGCGACCACATCTCTACTGGGTACAGCAATCTCGTTAATAATCTTAGGGTTCATTATTGAGAAATTTGAACTTTTCCTTCATCTTATTGCTGCACAGATCAAAGATAAACCTCATGAGAGCATCCCACAACTCTCCCATATCTCTTTTTATAATTATCTCGGCATCGCCATTGTTGCTTTTGGTGTGATGCTCGCTCTCTATACCTACCGATACTACACCAACTGGATCAGGCATCTTGAAAGAGGAGAGATCGAGACAGACAAAAATATCTATTTCTTTCTTGCACTTTTTATTGCCGGAATCGGTGCTGTTCTCATTGCAAGTATGATCATTCTGTAATGTAATACGGTATTAAAAATACGTTGAAGATCATGAAAGCAGGAGAAAAGTAATAATTCCCCTCCCCATTTTTATGTTACGAAAGTATTTCTTCTATGGAAATATACTCACCAACTTTTCCTGTCATCTTTTCCATGTCAGTATGTACCGGTAACGTTTTTTTGCCTGGTCTCCAGCCGGCAGGACAGACTTCATTTGTTTTATAGGCATGCTGATGCGCCTCTATCTGACGGATGAACTCCTCAACACTTCTCCCTACAGGAGGTGACTGTACTTCCTGCGCTACCACAATACCATCCGGATTGATCAGAAATCTTCCTCTCAAGGCGATTCCCTCTTCTTCAAGCATAACACCGAATTTTCTGGCAGTATGTCCCTGATGATCCGCGGCAATCGTTAACTTCAGATCTTTTAAAAGCGGTTCGGTTTCGACAAATCTTTTATGAGAGAATTTTGTATCTGTAGATACAGCCAGTACTTCACAGCCAAGTTCACCGTTTATTTTGTCCAAATGTGCATTCATCGCTGCAATTTCTGTTGGACATACAAAAGTAAAATCTGCTGGATAAAAACATACGATCGTCCATGTTCCTATATAATTTTTACTGCTGACATGTATATAATGACCACTTTTAGCATCATACGCTTCCATTTTAAATTCCGGCATAGGTTTCATCACCAAGACACCACTTTGTTCCATTTTATATCCTTATAATATTTATTTGTTATGCTTCTATTATAAGGCGATTTGTCTAACCATAGTTTAATGGTATTTTACATATATTTTTAATCTTCTACTATTTTAATGTAAGCTTTGTATATTTTAAAAATGGAGGAATGCTCCTCGCACATCATAACGGTATTATTATTAATGAGGAGATTGTGAAGGAATAAAATCTATTTTTTAGACTTTTTCTTTTTGCTACTCTTCTTCTTACTATCTTTTTTCTTTTTGGCTTTGACCTTTTTATTTTTTTTAGAAACAGGCTTTTTTGCTTTCGCTTTTTTCTTTTCAGCCTTTTTTTTCGCTTTCTTTTTTTCCGCTTTTTTCGCAGCAACTTTCTTTGCTTGTTTCTCTTCTTCTTTCTTCTTTGAATCTTTAGCCATTATGACTCCTTTTTATTGATAAATTTATTATATGACTATTATCAATTAAAGTCAAGTAAGAGTTGAAAAATAGAGATATGCTATAATAATTCATGCTTAAAAAAATTATCTCTGAACAATACATGACTATTGCCCGTATACTTGAGATATTTCTGCTTGTTCTGCTCATTCCATTACTTTATAATTTTGTCTCTATCAGCAAAGATGCTTCGGAAACACTCTACATAGATGCTGCAAACATAGAGAGCATTGTTGATTCACTTGAAAAGAACGGCTATACGGTCACACTTGTTGACAAGATCATGATCCAGTCAGATAAAATGCCGAAAAGCGGCTGGTATAGACTGGATAAACATAAATACGGGAGATTTAATTTTTTTAGAAATATTTACAAATATCAAACTGAAACCATGGATATCGTCATCTATGCAGGAGAGACCCATAATGAGCTTTTAGATCGTCTTTCCAATGATCTGAAACTAGACAGAGACAAACTCTATACACAGTATAAAACAATGAGCAAATTCAAAGAGGCAGATATCTTTGCCCGGCACTATAGAATTGCCAGAAGTGCGAAGGAAAAAAGTGTCATGCTATACCTTTTTTCCGTATCAGATAAAATACTTAAGCTTTTCATTGAAAAAACCTTCAAGAACAGACCGGATTATTTTGGACTGAAAGTTCTGCTCACCATTGCTTCCATCATACAAAAAGAGAGTAACTCTGTACAGGAGATGCCGGTCATCTCATCTGTGATACACAACCGTTTGGCTAAAAATATGAAACTGCAAATGGACAGTACCCTTAACTATGGTGCTTACTCACATACCATCGTTACACCTGAACGCATTAAAACAGATACAAGCTACTACAATACCTATAAACACAAAGGCTTGCCGCCCTATCCCCTCTCTACCGTTACACTGGAAGCACTGCGTGCTGCCATGTTCCCTGAAAAAAGTGAATACCTGTTTTTTATGTTAAAACCTGACGGCGGACATAAGTTTTGCGCTACCTACGAAGAACACCTGGACAATATACGGAAATTCCGTGCTTATCAGAAACAAAAGAGAGAGGAAAAAATAAAGCAAGAGAAAGCACTTGCAGATGCGAATAAAACCAGTATAGAAAACAACGATACCGATGATAACAAGAGCAAGCCTTCATTTGAGAAAAATGTTACTGTATTACGCTAACTATAAAATCTAAAACCGTCTACGAAAAAAGCTTTTGATCCTGTTCCATAAAGAGGTCTTTTTTGTCGCTTCCTTCTGCTGCTCTTTCTGCATCGTGTGAATGTGCTCTGCCACCTCCAGATCTTTGAGGAGGATGTTCTTTGCCTGTTTGATATTCAAGGGTTCAAAATCATTCTGCATCAAGAACCTTCTCTATCTCATGCATTGCATCTTCATTCTTAAGCCTGAACTTGATCTCGATACGACGTGAAGCATCTTTGTCTTCTACTCCATTTACGATCACAGGGTCCAGATATGCCCTGCCCGATGCGATCATCAGCGGTTTGATATTATGCTCTTTTGAAAAATCCAGTGTTAACAGATAGTTCATGACCGCCAAAGCACGTTTTTGTGAAAGGTTCAAGTTATAGATATACCCACCGTCACTGTCCGTATGTCCCTCTATGATGATCTTATCAAGATGTGGTCTGATCTTGGGATTGGTTACAAGCGCACCGATATACTCTTCAAATACTTTTTTAAGTTCAGCTTTTGCACCCTCTTTGAGTACAGCGGAACCCTTGTCAAAAAGAATGTTCGAGGAGACTCTGAGAGCACCGGAATTCTTGTCTATGGCAACTTTGTCTCCCAGCTCGTCTTTCAGTGCGGCTACCACCTTTAATTTGATCCCTGTAAGTGATTTTATCTTGGCTTTTTGACTCTGCAGTTTCTCGATGAGTCCATCATATTTTGTCTCTCTCTCATCCAGTGCATTCAACAGTTTCAGCACTTCTTTGTCTTTATCCTGTACCGTTTGATTGACATCTGAAAGCTGATCGGAAAGTACAATGATCCTTCCCTTGTAATCATCCAGTTTTTTATTTTTTTTATGCAAAGAAGCATTGGTATCTTTTAAAATATTTTGTACCACAATGATCTTTTTACTCAAAAGATCCCGTTGTGTATTTGCAGCCAGCAACATTTTATTGAGTTTGTCTATTTCATCTTTTCTCAGTTTCAGTATTTTTTGTGTTTCTAAAAGATTTTTATCTTTTGTAGAAATCAGTTTTTTCTTCTCTTCAATATCTTTTTTCTTTTTCTCAATATCTTTCTTTTTCTCTTCTACATCTCTCTTTTTCTCAGCCAGTGACATTTTTATCTTTTCAAGATTTGCTTCTTTCTGCTTTAATGTCTGAGATATCTGCAGCAGCGTATCTTCTTTTTCATGCAGATTGCTTTTCAGAATAATAGACTTCGAAACAATGGCACCGATCAGTAAAATAAAGACAAAAAGCAATCCTGCCATCAGGTCTGCATAAGATATCCAAAAGTTGGAACTGTCATCCGAATGGTTTTTCTTAAACATTGCGTTCTGTCTCATCCCTGTTCAATCTATCCATCTTATCAATGATCATTTGATTCTGTTCCGAAATAAGGCTTGCAAACGTTGAAAGTCTCTGAATGATCTCTCCCATTTCAGAATCAATTTTTGTAAAGGTATGGTCAACCGTTCCATCAAAACGTTCCATCGTTCTCTGTAGGCTCTGAGCATTGGAGTTAAAACCTTCAATATTCTCTTTAATGGTTTCTACAGCATTGACACTCTCTTGTCTGCTATGTACACGGTTCAGTGTATCTCTAAGCTCTGCGGATGCTTCACGCATATGCTCAGTCAGCTGCGTAAAACTGTCTGTTGTACTGCTGACGATGGTGGTGAAATTCTTCAAATACTGTTCATTCAACTCTTTAATGAAATCCATGTTGAATGTCTCTTTCAGTGTCTGAACGATCTCCTGGTCTTTGAGTTCACTCTGCATGTGATCATGTTTGATGAGCTCTGCACTTTTCCATACACGCGCATCATAAAGCTGTTCCAGATCATACAGGTTTTTATCAATTTTAGTACTTCCTCTTTTTTCAAAATAGGTCCAGATCAGTGAAAGCCCTATTCCGTAAATAGACGCATAAAATGCTGTACCTATCCCTGAAAGCAATATCGATATCTCCTGATCCAGCGCATCAAGATCTTTTACCGTAAAATCCGGCATAGAGATGGCAATGGCAATGAATGTTCCCAATATCCCCAGCATAGGGAAAACAGAAGGTGCCACCCGTGCAAAATTGTCATTACGGATATCTTTGTAGTAGTCTGACATAAAATCTTTGACATGCAATGTAGATTTTGTTTTTCCCATAATGGTCAGGGCATTCACTCGTAGTTCAGTCTGCAGACTCTCTTCCATTCTGCCAAACGATCCCCGCATGTGGCAAGCCGCATAGTTTGCATTGTGTCTTACAAAAAAGCTGAAAACAACAAATATAAAAGAGATAATGATCAAAGTATGCAACTCTACTTTAAACGGAATAACACCGACATAGCCCAGAACAAGCGCTACAAGAAAAAGCAGAGGCAAAAGAATAATGACAAAAGCATTGGGAAAACAAGACTTGGCGTTAGAGTTATCAAGTTGAAGCATATACAGATCCTAAATATAATATTAAGAAGTAGTATAGCAAAACTCTTTAAATGGATTGTTAATTGTATATTGGCTAGAATGACCATATTTAAGATAAAAGGAATATACAACAGTGCAAAACATTAAAATCTGTTATATTCCCTTCTTAAGTACAAAGTAGGGAAAATATGAAAATAAATAAAAAAAGTTTTAAAATACTCTATCATACACTGATGGCAATAGCTGTACTTGGAACAACAACACTTAGTGCAGATGATCATCCACTCTATAAGAATAGACCAAAGATCAATGATCAAATACCCAAAAACCATCAGCTTATTGTTGCGTATTATGGGCATCCCGGGATTTCTTCATTGGGAGTATTAGGACAGTACCCTATAGGACAACTGAAACATATTGCAATCGATCCTGAATTCGAAATCAGCAGTCTTCATGTACGTCCAGGAAAGAAAATAGGCCGTATTTCCGGAAAATGGATCAACGATGGATCTGCAAAAGGCACAGAGATCAAAGATCAAGTATCCGCCAAAGTACATCAATTATCAGTAAATGTTTAAAAATAATTACATTGTGTGGAATCAATGGCTCTCTTCTCTTCTCTACACTGTTCTCTTGGCGCTCACCCTGCCCCCTTTTCTGAACGCAAAAAACAGTACAAATACCATTATCCCCAAACCACAAAGTTTTCATGCAGGCAAAGGCAGCTTCACTTTAAATCAACAAACTTCATACTATTCTGATACTGCACTTGCAAAAAGAGCCATCGGCTATTTGCAGCAACACTTAAAAAGGAATGCCGGATATACACTCAAAAAAAGCAAAACTGCCAAGATCTCCAAATTTCTTTTCTCTGCTACACCTAAAAAAGTCAACAAAGCCGAAGGATACAGACTCACGGTAACAAAAAATAAAATATACATTGAAGCCAGAGACAGAGCCGGTTTCTTTTATGCCGTTGTCTCATTCATGCAAATGATGGATGCGGGAATATGGAAAGAAAAGCATGCAGGAAAGAAGCAAAAGTCCTGGAATGTTCCGGTTTGTCACATAAAAGATTATCCCCATTTTGCCTGGCGTGGAATGATGCTGGACAGTTCACGCAATTTCTTTTCCGTAAGCTATATCAAAAAATTCATCGACCGTATGGCACAGCACAAACTAAACCGCTTTCACTGGCACCTGACAGATGATGAAGGCTGGCGTATTGAAATTAAACGCTATCCGCTGCTTACCAAAGTCGGTGCAGCAAGAGGACCGGGAACGAAACTGCCCTTCTCGACCTACCCTGCCATGCGCGGGTCAAAAAACAAACGGCAATCCGGCTACTACAGCCAAAGAGAGATACGGGAGATCATAGCCTATGCCAGAGCACGCAGTGTTGAAATACTTCCTGAGATCGATATGCCGGGACATGCCAAGGCAGCCATCGTTTCCTACCCAAAACTGCTGCAGGATCCAAAAGACAAAAGTTACTACAGGTCTGTCCAAAAGGTATCCAACAATACCATCAACCCTGCAAGAGAAAGTACGTACATTTTTTTGGACAATGTCCTCAAAGAAGTCTCTGCACTCTTTCCTTTTGGCTACATTCATCTCGGAGGAGACGAAGTACCCAAAGGAGCATGGCAAAAGTCTCCTGCAGTCAAAAAGCTCATGAAAAGCAAAGGCTTCAAAAACAACAAAGAGGTACGAGCCTATTTCTTTAGCCGTTTAGACCGCATACTTGCCAAACACCATAAAAAAATGATCGCCTGGCAGGAAGTTGCCAAGGGGAAAGCAAAACTGAGAAACAACAATATATTTATGGCATGGAAAAGTCCAAAAGACGGATACTACTTGGCAAGAAAGAGACATCATGTCATATTGGCACCGGTGCAGTATCTCTATTTTGATCAGCAGTATGTCAGAAGTAAAAAAGAACCCGGGCATACCTGGTCTACGCCGGTCAGTACCAAAAAAGTGTACAGTTTCACACCTAAAGCATCTGTTTACATTAATGGTGTAGAAGCCTGCCTCTGGTCTGAAACACTGCTCAATACACATATTGCCGACTATCTTGCCTGGCCGAGAACCTTTGCTTTGTCGGAAGTGGCATGGACGGAACAGAAACACAAGAAATGGTCCGGGTTTCAGAAACGGGCAAAAAAAGGTTTAAAACGGCTAAAGGTACAGGGTATTCACTATCGAGGATTTTAAGAGGATCACTAAGGATAAAGCAGATATTTTCGGCGTATCTTCTTAAATTTTTCCAAGTCCTTCTGCCAGCTTCGTCGTATCTCTTTTTCTGATACCCCTGCTTCGATCTGTTTACGCAATTTGTCCGTTCCTGCAAGTCTGTCAAAAAACCTGTTTTTCAAAAAAAAGTGTTTTTTGTCCGTGTAGTGTGCATAAGCATCTAAAAGATAACTCAAATTCAAATGTTTTTCTTCACGTATACTCTGTACCGAACGTTTACTCAGATCTACGCCATAACAGCGTTTTCCTTTATACTTGGGATATTTTGCCCCTGCCCTTGCACGAGGAACAAAAGAAAAACTTTTAATACCATATCTGGGTGCCCCGTAAAGCTGAAAAGGGGTACCTGTCCCCCTGCCTGCTGAAATACGCGTCCCCTCAAAAAAAGCCAGAGAAGGATAAAGTGCGATCGTACGGTCATTGGGGAGATTGGGGGAAGGTTTGACAGGTAAGGAATAAAAGCTGTTATGAGTATAGTGCAACAAAGGGATGATCGTCAGTTTCACATGAACACCATTTTTTAACCATCTCTCTCCGTTAAGCATGGTCGCGTACTCTCCAATGCTCATAGCATAAACAACAGGTACCGGGTCCAGACCGACAAAAGAGCGGAACTTTTTCTTCAGTACCGGGCCGTCAACATACTGCCCATTCGGATTGGGACGATCCAGTACGATAAGCGGGATCTTCTGCTCTGCTCCGGCTTCCATCACATAGTGCAAGGTAGAGAGATAGGTATAGAAACGTACACCGACATCCTGAATATCAAAAAGGATCATATCAATGCCTTTGAGATCCGTTTTTGTGGGTTTTTTATGTTTGCCATAAAGAGAAACAATGGGAAGCCCTGTTTTTCTGTCTTTGCTGTTTTTAATGTGTGCGCCCGCATCTGCTGTACCTCTGAACCCGTGTTCCGGGGCAAAGATCTTCTGGACTTTGATGCCGTGTTTTAAAAGCACATCAACCAAATGTCTCTTTCCGATCAATGAAGAGTGATTGACCACGACCGCGATCTTTTTGTTTTGAAGCAGAGGAAGATAACGATCCAACTGTACAGCACCCGAAGTGATATTTCCTGCCCAGATGAAAGTGCCGATACAGAAAATGAGTA
>JAMONL010000078.1 GCA_027065815.1 Sulfurovum sp. | reverse complement strand
ACTTTTTGCTGAATCACTCTACTCTGAAAGAGGTATCCCATGGATCATTGGTGCGCACGTAAGTAAAGTAGAAAAAGGGAAAATAGAATATGAGCTTCTTGACGGTTCAACCGGTGAAGAAGAGTTCGACTTTGCTATGCTTATCCCTCCATTTGCAGGTGTGGGTCTTAAAGCCTTCGACAAAGACGGTTCAGACATTACTGACACGATCTTCGCTCCAAACGGATTTATGAAAGTAGATGCAAAATATGATGCAGGTGCTTATGAGAACTGGAAAGCTTCTGACTGGCCAAAAACTTATCAAAACCCGACTTACAGCAATATGTTCGCATGTGGTATTGCCTTTGCACCACCACACTTGATCTCTAAGCCAATGTCATCACCAAACGGGACACCGATCAACCCTACACCGCCTAGAACTGGTATGCCTTCAGGTATCATTGGTAAGGCAGTTGCACACTCTGTCTGCGATCTCATCAAAGAAGGTGAAAATGCACATTTACATGAAGCGTCTATGGCAAAAATGGGTGCAGCCTGTGTTGCTTCAGCGGGTAAAGGATTTACAGATGGTACAGCAGCAGCATTGACAGTATTCCCAGTTGTTCCTGACTTTGAAACATATCCGGGTCTTGGACGTGATTTGGATTATACCTTTGGAGAGATCGGACTTGCAGGTCACTGGATCAAACATATCCTACACCACATGTTCCTCTATAAAGCAAAACTTAAGCCAGGTTGGACTTTAATTCCTGAATAAGAATTAAAGAAAAATAAATTATAGATATTAAAGGAAAAAATATGCAACAAATTGAAGATACAGTAAAACCTTATGATCAGAACTTTACAACAATGGTTCCGACAGGATTCGTAAAATTTTTTAGAACTTGTCTTATTTGGCAATTTCTCAGATTCATTGTGATCAACATTAAAATGTTGATCGTTGTTGGCAAAAGCCACTAACACTTCTGCAGATACCAATGTCGGTATCTGCACACTTCCACTCAAATATTTATAAAACTTCATACTTTACTATTAACTTTTATAAGCATTTACAGGAGCATTATTTATGGTACAAAAATTAATTATCTATCCAGACGACAGAGTAAACTGCACTTCTACTGATGTCAGGTCATTCAACCAGACGCTGTGGGATGTCATCGAAGACATGTCCGATACAATGAAAGCAAATAACATAGAAGCGATGGCAGCCATGCAGATTGCCTACCCGTACAATATCATACTCATCAAAGAAGGTGACAGTTATCACGAATACATCAATCCGCGTATTATCCAGAACAGTGAAACGTTTGATTCTGAAGAGTCTTCGATCTACTATCCTGATGTAACCGTCACCGTACCGCGATACGGAAAGATAAAACTGGTCTATGAAGACCGGAATGCAAAGGTACATTACCAGGATATTGATGATCCAAAACTGGCAGCGACCCTTCAACGTAAAATAGACTATACGTTTGGAGGAAATCTTCTTGACAGAGTAGATAAGAACAAAAGAGAAAAGATCATTGAAGCATTGGCAGGCAAAGGATTAATGCCTTTAGTAGATGATGTCTGTCCTACTTTCTCTCCAAAAGATTATTTTGTCTCTTTCACAGACAAACTGCTTGTAGTTATGGGACTTTCCCTGTTTACACCACTTTTCAATTTTGAAAAAGAAACTGTTGAAACCATCTATACCATAGATAAATTTCTATTTCCTACTGTTGTGGCCTTGATGATCACTTACTTTTTCTATGCACAATATGAAGCAAAAAAATATCAACAGTGTTCTTCATGTCAAGTGGGGAATAATATAGGTGTCATAGTGAAAAGATCAGTAGCAGCATTTGCATTTGCTGTGGGGGCATACTTCTTGGTGAATCCGTACTAATACTTCGACAAGCTCAGTAACCTTGTTGTAGTAGTGATTAATTTAGGAGTTTTAAAATGAAGGTTTCCCACAGAAATTGTGGGAAAAGAAGAAATCGATAAGGGTATCGATTATCTTTTTGAGAACTGTGGAGATCTTCTCGCTTTTTTCTTACCTGGCTTCTTACGCTCAACAACTCTGGAGTCACGAGTAAGAAGACCCATTGGCTTAAGGATCGCTCTGAAAGATGGTTCAAACTCAACCAATGCTTTAGTGATACCATGCTTCAATGCATCTGCCTGTGCAGAGTAACCACCACCAAGAGTAGTCGCTTTAATATTCATAGACTCAAGTTGCTTAGTCGCTTCAAGTGGAAGTCTTACTTTCATTTTAAGTGTTTCATGTCCACCTAACCATTGGTCAAGCGTTTTACCGTTAATTAGCATTTCACCATTACCTGGAGTCAACCAAACTTTAGCGATAGCTGCTTTTCTTTTTCCTGTTGCATAAATAGTTGCCATGATTACGCTTCCTTATTGATTTGTGCAGTATGTGGGTGCTCAGAACCAACATATACTTTTAATTTTTTAAGCATGTGTCTACCAAGAGTCGTCTTTGGAAGCATACCTCTAACAGCAAGTCTGTAAAGTTTTTCAGTGTGATTGTCTAACATATCACCAAGTTTTTTACTTTTAGTTGATCCGAAGTATCCAGAGTGAGTGAAATACTCTTTGTCTTCCAGCTTCACACCTGAGAATTTTGCTTTTTCAGCATTGATGATCACAACGTAATCACCACAGTCTACGTTTGGCGTAAATGATGGCTTATGTTTACCTCTGAGAAGTGTTGCTACTTCAGTTAAGATACGACCAAAAGTTTTACCTTCAGCATCGATCAGAACCCAGTCACGTGTAACTTCAGCAGGCTTTAGTACCTTAGTCATTTTCATGAATTATCCTTAATATTTATAAGCTCTCGCTTTTAGTGGAAGAATAATACCCACTTAACCTTAAAATTTATTTAAATTAAGTTTAATTTAAGATTTGTATGGATATTTCATTTTCTAAAAGGTAAATAATGGCTGCAGATGTAGGTTTTTTAGTGATCTTTTGTATCGCTTTTCGATAAAAGGATACC
>JAMONL010000077.1 GCA_027065815.1 Sulfurovum sp. | reverse complement strand
TAAGAAACTTTGGGCAGAGTATGGCCCGATCATCAAGAATGTCGATGTATCCGATGCGGCACTTGCTAAAGCAGAAAAGCTCAATATTCCTCTCCTTAAAGAGATGAATAAAGCTGTAAAAATGTATGAGGCTTCTATTAAATAATCCCATACTGTTTATGCTGTCCTTCTCTAAGGGAAGGTAAAAGCATAGCGCTGCTTGGGTGCAGGCGCTTTCTTACTCTACTGACATCCTGCATGGGTGATGATAAAGACACCAAAGAGTTCTTTCGGGTCATCGCCCTCACTGGCATTGATCGCACCCTCTAACCCATAAGGTTGAGGAGGTGATACTGTTCCCATAGGAATATTTATCGTACCACCGTTATAAACACCGCTTATAAGCGGCTCCCCATAAAGATCAAAGACAGAATGTACTCTGTATGCAGAACCGACTTTCATTAGTTTTGATAAGTCAACGGCCACCTTGGCATCTCTGTCAAAGTTAAAAATAGTGATACGTCCACGTCTTGGATCGTAAGCATTTTTGATATAAAAGATCTTTTTGCCACTGCTTGGTTCAGAACTAAAATCATTACCCCCTAAGTCTTTAATATAAGTTTGATCTCCGGATATACCATGAAAAACCGAAGTATCTTTTATGATGATGGATGCATCAGTCCAGGTATCTTGCAGTGTAAGATTTTCAACAAGGTAATTGTTTTCCAAAACAGCATTTTCATTGGTGAAATCCACTCCCTTGTAATTTGAAGCATAGCCCAACATCGTTTTTCCTATATCCGAATATCCCTGATTGTTTTTCAGTAGAAGGTTTTTGACAGGTTGGTAACCGCCTACAAGACAATCATATTTTTTCATCCCTTGGCGTATGTCGGAAGCCCCTGTTAAAAACCATGTATTGTCCTGGATATCAAAGTTCTCAATCCCTCTTAATACACCATTCTGTTCAACTTTCCCTGTTTGGTAAGCATGAATACCCGTACCAAAACCGTAAAAAATGACATTATTGCTGATCTTTTTAATACCATCAAAATTTTGTGTATAAATGGCATGTCCATGCCCACGCCCGTAAGAACCATCTGCCGGTTGGGCACTCCAACCGTTGTTATAGATAATACTTCCATAAGTCTCGGTATCGATCCCGGTAAAACCATCTTGACGTTTACTCCAGGCATCGATCCCTGAGGTATTATCATGAGAAACAAAATTAATGACTTTGTTGGTTGAACCTATAATATTCACCCCTGCATTCAGTGTAATATCGGAAGGGTTTGATGAATTGTCTACTGTTGAAACCCTGTTCCCGTCATAACTCGTAACTTCAATGCCATAATAATGCGTCCAGGTACCGTTGATACGCAAACCAGACCCAGAAGCTGCATTGGTCGTATCGATCACTACATGTTTACCCGGGTAAGGTTTCACTTTGACAGGATTATTTTCACTTCCCCTTAATTCACTTGTAAACGTCCCTTTATACGTACCTTCCATGAGCCATAAAGTATCTCCGTCCTGAACAATATTGTTATTTAGAAGAGCCGTTTGCAGATCAAGCGGGTCATCCTCTGTCCCTGCTCCATCTGCTTTTCCATTTGGAGATGCAAAGATACCAATCGGATCTTCAATCACCAAGGGTGTACAGGTAGATGCCGTAAAGGTATCTGCATCATAGACATTAAATGCACCCTTGCTGTAGGACTGAACCGTAGGGGCAGAGGCAAGTGTCTCTTTGATGTTCGTAGTGTTATTTGTATCGTTTCTAATGTCTGTGGTGTTTTGTACCGTAGACTCTGTACTCCCTCCACCACCGCAGGCACTAAGTACCAGGAGCGCAAAACCGGTAACAGATAAATGTAATACTCTCTTCATATGAAATCTTTATATTAGAATTATAGAACCCTCTTAATAATTTAAAGAATTCATTTAAGTTTAAATATTATTATAGCAACTAAAAATTCAAGTTGTATATGTCACTTTTGATCTCGTATCAACACTTCAGCTGTTGAACAAGTCAATACATGAACTGAAAGATATTTTGCTAAAATACGGCAAAGGATACATATGAGTGACGAACACAATAACAATCCCCTACATGGGAAAACACTGAAGATCATTATGAATGAACTTGTAGAGCATTATGGCTGGGAAACACTGGCAGAATTTGTCAACATCAACTGTCTGAAATTCGACCCGTCCATTAATTCATGTTTGAAATTTTTAAGAAAGACCCCTTGGGCAAGAGAGAAGATAGAAAAAGTATATATGGCGATGATCCAAAACAGAAAAGAGGCTTAACTCTCTTCTGTCTCAACAGTCTCATCTTGCACATCCATATCCACTATATGGGGATTTGCCACACTTTTCTTTTTGAAAAGTGTTAAAAGATCTGACAGGGTCTGATGCATCTCACCACGGTCAACGATCATATCGATAAGCCCGTGGTCAAGTAGGAATTCTGAACGCTGGAAACCTTCAGGAAGATCCACACCAACAGTTTGCTTGATCACCCTTTGACCCGCAAAACCGATCAACGCATCCGGTTCAGCCATGATAATATCGCCCAGCATGGCAAAAGAAGCAGAAACACCACCCATTGTAGGATCGGTAAGTATAGAAATAAAAGGCAAGCCCTTATGGTGCATTCTGTTCAATGCTGCCGATGTTTTGGACATTTGCAAAAGTGCATAAGTACTCTCCTGCATTCTCGCTCCACCCGAGGCAGATACAATGATGACACCACTCTCATTTTCAATCGCTCTGTTGACTGCACGGACGATCTTTTCACCTTCAACCGATCCAAGACTTCCTCCCATAAATGAGAAATCAAAAACCACTAATTCTACAGGGTTTCCTCCAATGGTACAGGGACCGCTCATCACTGATGATGTTTTTCCCGTTTTAGCTTTGGCTTCTTCCAAACGTTTTTTATACGATTTTTTATCTGAAAATTTAAGCGGATCTACCGGAGCCAAAGTAGTATCCATCTCTACAAAAGAACCCTCATCAGCAA
>JAMONL010000076.1 GCA_027065815.1 Sulfurovum sp. | reverse complement strand
GAATTATCATTGCAGACATAGAAAGTGTTAAAGCGATGGTCTCATTATGGATCAAATAACGTTTTTCTGATAAATGTGTAAATAATTTTTTTGCCAATGCTTCCAGGTCAGTACTCTTTTTTTCCACAAGAAGAAAAAATTCACTTCCCCCAAGACGTATGATCCGCGCTTCTTTAGGTAAAAATGTCAACATCTCTTTACTAAACAATTCTAGCACCATATCACCTGCTTCATATCCATACTTTTCATTGATCTGTTTAAACTCATCAATATCGATCATCATGGCATCATAGTCATTAACTTTATTGACATCAAAAAATTCTTGAAGATAGACTTTCGTATACGTAGCGGTCAAAGGGTCGAACAATATACTTTTTCTCAATTTATGATACTGATAGGCAACATAGATCAAAAATAAAAAACTGATGAAAAGAAAAACTTGCATCAGTGCAACGGTACTCAACACAGGAGAGTTGATATTGTTAAGGTATTCACCATACACTTCAGAAAGGTCCATGACCAAAAGTGCCTCTGTTTTCCCCTTTATTATAATAGGATAAAGCAGAGAAAGCCACACATGCTCAACCCCCTCCTCTTTCTGTTCGATGATCCTAGGTATCTGCGTTGAATAGACAGTATCAAAGAGTTTACTTTTGGGAAAGAATATCGTATTATATTCTACAGGATCTTCAACAGATCCGTCAAGCAGAAAGCGGTAATGTCCTTTGCTATCTTTATGTAAAAGAAAAATATATTGATACTCTTGTGTTAAAAAAGTACGCAGTACTTTATTGAGTTCCTCCCGAAGGGCAGGGTCTTTTTCTAAATTCAATTTTCCTTCTTCTTCCGTTTTCGACTGAATATATTCACCGATCTTCTCTGCATACTTCTCTGCTTTTTTGATCTCCTGTGTTTTAAGTTTTTCCGTACTTTCATGGACTGAATACTGCAAATAAAGTGCAAATATGACCAATAGTCCCATAATAATGAAAATATATCTATTGGTATGTCTTTGTATCACAGTTCATCAACCATGAAATTTCGATATTCTGCAGGCAAAGTAATATGACGCGCATCCAAACGATTTTTGATGAAGAGCAGCTGCGACCTTCCTTTTTTCCAGTAAAATGCACCGACAATGTCAAAGGAGTATTTCAAAAGGCGGTAATCTGTTACAAAAAGTATGGGTTTTTCATCTTTATCCTGCATCCACTGCTGTCCTCGCATCAATTTAAAAAGTGATGAACGATTTGTGATCAGGACAATATCCGAAGTTGCAGGGTCATCAGTCAAGACCATTCTTTTTGAATGCACAAATATCTCTTTATACTCTTTATCGTTCGTATACACACGTATACTTGGTTTGTGTACCAATGCTGAAAATATCTGATGATATATTTTGAGTGTACTCTCCTGTTCCAATGCATAGAGATGCCCATACAGCAGGATCAGGAGAATAAGGATCTTTTTCAAAACAGATACTCCAACTCAAGGATGATACGCTGATCTATTGGAGTTACCTGTAAAGGTTCCAGCATACTTCCGGTTGCAGGATCAATTCTGAACAGGTTTGTCGTTTTGGCTTTATTAAGAAGGTTTTCTCCTTTGAGCGTCATCGTTGTATCTTCATTGATATTCCATGAAACAGAACTTGTAAGATCAAAATAATCCGTCCAGTCGAGACTGTTCCTGTGCCATACAAGACCATTATAAAAATCAAAGTCTTCATAAGTGTTCATAAAACTGAGATATCCACTAATATCCTCAAGTTTATCAAAATCAAAAATATCTTTATAGTGTGCATAATAGAGCTGTAAATTTACTTTATTATTGAGATCAAAATTATAATCATAGTTAATAAGTGTTGTAAAATATTTTGTATTTCCACCTAAACCGCTTTGTCTGTTTTGAAGCAGGCTGTCTTCATCTCGCATTAGCTGAAAAAGTAATCTTAGCTTTTGTTTTTTATTTGTATAGGAAACTTCCTGCGTAATCCCCAGTGTGGTCTGAGGTGCCACATCTTGATATGTCAGAGGATCCAAATAACGTATGAGCGGTTCCAAAGCAAACTGGCTGCGATAGAGATATGTTTTATAACTCCAGCGTTCATTGCTATAAAGATACCCTAAACGCAGCTGTAACAGAGAATCATCTTTTATCTCCCCACTTTGGGAGATATTTTGAGTATAAACACTACTCAGTGTTGAAAATTGCGTATCACTGAGTGCATATCCGTTTCGGGCAATATAGTTATATGATATACCGAACGTTAAGAGTTGTGTATCACTGAGTGCATATTGATCTTGGAAAAACAGAGTAGCGATCTTTTCATTGGTAAAGGGTGAGATCAGAGCATCCTGCCCATTATTTGTAAAGGAATCAAGTACTTTATACCTTCCTTTCACTCCTGCTGTAATCCGATTGTTTCCTATCGTTCGCTTATAAGTCAATTCAGCTGTATAGGTACTGTTTTTATACTCACCGTTAAAAGTGTTCGAGCCTAAAGCATCTCTCCATAACAAAGGGTATTCATCTGCCTGTATCATATCTGTTTTAAGCCAGTCATAGGCTACCTGTGCATGCCAATAATCACCCAAATCGATCCCATAATCCATATGAATATTAAGATAGTTCATTTCTGACACCAAAGGTGTAGCATCCCAACTTGCTCCGGCAAGACTATTTGTATTTTTTTTCATGACTTGCAAGTGAAAGATTTGATCTTCATTTTTTATATAAGAAAAAAGTTGTGTACGTTCAAAATCTCTTCTTAAAGGCGTATCCGTACCATTATCTACAGTCTCTCTTTTATCGTTAGTATGAGAGAGGTTGACCATATATGAGAAATCTTCTTTTTGTTCTCCGTACGAAATACTTTGAGAGTTGTACCCTCTGCTTCCCACTGAAATATCCAACTTTCCTCCCGGATCCCGTCCAGGGTCTTTTGAATAGAGAAAAACTGTAAGATAAGCCGGTTCTACAGAAGTTTCAAAAGAGGGAGTCAGAAAATAAAATTCTAT
>JAMONL010000075.1 GCA_027065815.1 Sulfurovum sp. | reverse complement strand
CATTAAAAGTATTCATACAGAAGTGACCTGGACCAGAACGGTCTATGTTGTGATCGGTTTTTTCATACTCTTGACAGTGCTTGGGAAATTTTTCCCTCAGAGTGTTTATGTCCACTTCATTCTTGTCACACTGCTTGTTTTTTTCATCGGCTCTTTTACCATGGCTGCCAAACAGGTACTTCTGGTGGGAGATATAGACGGAAACAAGATCATCGGTTCACTCACACTTTACATGTTGCTGGGTCTCATCTGGGCAACGATCTATCTGATCATTCTAGCCACAGATCCCCATGCATTCTCCGGTATTGAAGCAGGCCACTGGCAGGAGATCTTCTCCCGTGTCGCCTACTACTCTTTTGTGACACTGACCACACTTGGCTACGGAGACATTCTCCCGACCAACCACATCGCTGAGTTCTTTGTCTATATGGAAGCGATCATCGGTGTCTTTTATATGGCTATTATTGTTTCAAGTCTTATCAGCCTTCGTCTTTCTGCTTTGCAGGAAGAGAAAAAGCATAAAAAAGAGAGCTGAATGCAAGAAGCTGTTCAGGAAAAACCACGTAGCTTCTCAGATACCCTGAATATGCTACTCAACTTCCAGCTCTCGGAAAAGTTTAAATTTGCGGTCAAAACATCTTTGGCGATGATGCTTGCCTACCTCATTCCTTTTTCTCAAGGCTGGGCACAGGCACAGACAGCGGTCATTACCATTATGCTTATTGCTGTGGTAGGTCCGGTGGGAGACTCCGTTTCAAAAGGACTGTACCGTGTCATTGGTACCATTATCGGTGCCATTGTGGGAATGACCCTCATTGCCCTGTTTCCGCAAGACCGTGAACTCTACCTTGTTGCATTATCGCTTTGTGTTACTTTCACGCTTTACCTGACCCGTGCCTACAAAGGTGACAATACCATCTTTATGCTCACTGCAGTGACTATGATGATGGTATTTCAAAATGGCAAGGTGGATGATGTTTTTCTCTATGGGGTAGACAAGACGTTTATGACCATCTTCGGGATCGCACTGTATACCTTCATTGGTGTCTTTCTCTGGCCGGTCAGAACAAAAGACGAAACTCTTTCCGTACTCTCTTCTCTACTGGAGGCACAATCTTCACTCTATAAACATAGAGATGACAAAGAAGAGACACGGCAAAGTGATTTGGAATCCATCCAAACAAAGGAAAAGCACTTAGAAAGATCTGTCGTCGCTGCAAGGTCAGAGGAAGAGGCACTCAGCCTGGAACAGAAAAATACCTTGCTTCTTAACGCAAAAGAGATCAATGAACTGCTCATTCTGCTCACTTACCATGATAAAGCAGACCGTGGTCATCCTGATACCCATTATATTGCCAACTATACTCAGGTGGATCATGAGATCGGCATACTTTTTCATGCATTGAAAGAAGCATTCCAAACAGGGAAAAGTATTGAGATCCCGGAAAAATGGGAAGCAGCCATACAGAAGCAAAATATTAGAGAGCTTAGCCATATTGATAGGGCTGCACTCACTGCCACCATACTCGAAATGGGAAAACTCCATGAGAGCCTGCGTCAAATGGCCATCAAATTCAATGCTGTCAATTCTCCCTACCCCACCTCTTTCACACTGACAAAGAGAGCCAACCCTTCCAAATTCAATTGGTTTGACCCTGAAGATCTAAAAGGGACACTCATCACCTTTATTGTTTTTTGGATCACCACACTTTTTTGGATCTGGATCAATCCGCCCGCAGGCTTTTTGGTGGTCACACTCGCTACAGCGCTCAGTGTCATTACCACTTTCAGCCCGGTAAAACCCTCCCTGCTCATCATCGTCTTTACCTTCTCTTTTCTCTTTGCAACAGCCATGTATATCTTGGTACTTCCTCACGTGATCTATAGCTGGGAGCTGGCACTGTTCGTCTTTACCTATGCTTTTACAGGCTTCTACTTCATCAAACCGATGATCAGTATCTTTTTTCTTTTAGGGATGGCGGTATTGGGTCTGAGTAACCCTATGGTTTACAATTTTAATCTTTTTTTACTCATTCTTTTTGTCTTTTACCTCTTCCTGTTCGTACTGCTTCTTTTTTATTATATTCCTTTTTCCACTAAACCTGAAGTGCTTTTCATGATGCTTAAAAAACGTTTCTTCACGCTCTCTGCCGATCTCTTGCAAAAAAGCAATAGACTTGTAAAACAGAAAGGTACACGAAGAGAGCGTATGGCTGCAGGATATAGTGAAAAACAACTTTTTAATACAGTCAAAAAAATGCAGCTCTGGGCAAGTAAAATAGATACTGAGTATTTTGAGACCATTGAGAAAAAAACCCTTTTAAGCTTCACTAAAAACTGTGAAACTTTCTCTTACCTTCTGCTGATGATGCACAGAAAAGACAAAAAGATGGCAGACAACCCACTCATACAAGCCTTTTTTAAAGCCCAAAAACATAAAATGCTCTCTGATCTGCTGAAAGAATACAGCCAAGAGAAAAATACCAATGAAGTGGAAGCCCACTGGCAAGATGAGGAGACGATACTGGCACAGATAGAGACACAGCTGCAGCATTTTCTCTCTGCTGTGAAAGCAGATCAATACACACAATCAGATATGATAACATTCTATGAAAATATTGCACTGAGAAGAAATGTCTGGATCGCTTTTTTCAAGTGCCAGGAACAGATGAGAGCACTGAACTTTGACGGACTGAAAGAGAGTAGATTTTAATGAAGAAAATGAAGAAAGTATTACCCGTTCTAGGACTCTCTCTCGTGAACCTTTTGCTTCTGAGCGGATGTGCAGAACTTGGTCCTGATTTTAACGGTATAGACAATCCTCCTCTTCCCAAAAAGTGGAAAGCACAAAGCCATAAAGACCCCTCCATTGTGAAATGGTGGCATACTTTCCATGACCCTGCACTCAACAAACTGGTCAACAAAGCCTATGCTCAGAACCTGGACATCAAAAGTGCCGGACTCCGTATTGCGCAGGCGCGTGCAGCCTTGGGCATTTCTCAAGGTTTGGCTTTTCCGCAGGTACAGACTCTTTCAG
>JAMONL010000074.1 GCA_027065815.1 Sulfurovum sp. | reverse complement strand
AGCATAGATCACTGCCCCCTCCCGTGAAACGATCTTGGAGACGATCCTCGGTTCTATCATGTGTCCCCTGTTGGCAAATACAGAAAATATCTGTGCCATCTTCATAGGACTCAAACCAAGATTCCCCAATGCGATCGACATATCTCTTGGAATATGCGGTACATCCAGAAAAGCCAGTCTCTTTCGTATGGTGTTGACACCAAGGTCAGAAACAAGGTTAATGGTTGCAAGGTTACGTGAATGTACCAGTGCTTCTCTTAAAGGCATAAAACCTTTAAAATCACGTTCATAATTCTTAGGCGCCCAAACTTTGGGTTTCCCTTTATAATAATAGTGAAAAGTACGTGCAAGATCTGTCAAAGGACTTGCGGGATTATAGCCCATGTCAAGTGCTGTCTGATAAATAAAAGGTTTAAATGCAGAACCAGGCTGACGTTCGGATTGTGTAGCCCTGTTAAAAGCAGACTTTTTATAGTTCACACCACCCACCATTGCAAGAACATCTCCTGTCTTACTCTCCACAGCAACAAAAGCTGCATTTAAAGATGATTTATCAGCTTTTTCCTTATATTTTTTCAATGCTTTTTTATAGGCAAAATCCACAGCATCCCGAGCAATATTCTGCAATTTCATATCTATGGTTGTATAGATCTTGTACCCACCCGTACGTATATCTCCCAAACGCCCCTTAAAACGTCTCAATACTTCATCGATAATATACGGGGCAACATTTTGTGCAAGTGGTGTTTTGTAGACCGTTGGTGACTCTTTCACTGCTGAGAGATAGGCACTTTCCGTCAACCAACCGATGCTTTTCATTCTATACAGTACATTGTTCGCACGATTCAGAGCACGTTTATAATGTCTTAAAGGATTGTAATAACTTGGTGCATTAGGCAAAGCCACTAAAATGGCTGTCTCTTTCAGTGTCAGTTCATCCAATTCTTTGTGAAAATATCCATTTGCTGCCGTTTTCACACCAAAATAATTATTACCGTAAGAGATCTCATTAAGATAACGCTCAATGATATCTTCTTTAGAAAGTTCGTGCTCTATTTTGATCGCCAGTATCGCTTCTTTGATCTTTCGTGCCAACTTTTTGTCATTGGAGAGGATCTTGTTTTTAATAAGCTGCTGCGTCAGGGTACTTCCGCCCTCCACGAATTTTCCTGCCTTGATATCTTTGATCAGGGCTCTGATGATCGCATCGGGATTCACACCATTGTGTTCAAAAAACTGTGTATCCTCCATGGCAACCAGTCCTTCAACAAGAATACCAGGGATTTCATCATAGGTTGCATAAAGACGGTGCTGTCGTTTATAAACATACGCCAGTTTATTACCGTTTCTATCCAAAATAATGGAAGAGGTTTCAGGTTTATAGTTAATCAGCTTGTTGGCATCCAGAGAGATCTCTTCATAGGCATATATAAAGGCTGCAGTCAGTGCCACAACAAATAATATGGTCAGAATAATAGAACCTTTGATCAGACTGTGAAACACTTAAAACCTTTATATGTTGTGAATAACTTTATTGTACCGTGTTATGCCTAATGAGCGCCAATACATGTTTCAGCTTCTTTGTAGAGACCGACAGATTGAGGATTACTCTTAGTATAGGCGTTGTTACTGTCGGCTGACGGATAGCTCCCACCAGGTATCCCTGCTCCATCAATCCTTCCTGCATAAACAAAGCGAATTCATTGCTTTCCATCTCTACAGGCAAAATGAGACTTTCCAACTTTACATTCATCATACTTTTTACCACGGCTTGTCGTTTGGCTATCTTTTTTCTCAATTCTTTAGCATTCTTTTGTATATATTCAAAATTGACCTGTGCCAATGCGGTATCAAAAACAGAAGGAGCAGTCGAATAAATAATAGGCTTTGCCCTGTTCTCCAAAAAACTGATGATATTTTTAGAAGCCAGAATGTACGCGCCGTAAGAGCCATACGCTTTTCCTAAAGTACCCATCTTGATATGTCGTGGACGAATAGAAATTTTATAATGTTCAAAAATACCCAAAAGATTTTTACCCAAAATACCTGCAGAGTGCGCTTCATCCACAATAATAAGTGTATCAAACTCATCTGCCAAAGCAAAGATCTCTTTCTTGCAAAGGTCTCCGCCCATAGAGTAGATACCTTCAACAGCAATGATCTGTCTGTTCGCAGGATTCGCTTCCAGCTTTGCTCTTAAGTCATCAACATCATTATGGCTGAAAGTAACCACTCTGTCACCTAAAAGTTTTGAAGCCATCACACCTGAAGCATGATACTCTTCATCCATAAACAGCATATCTCCTTTACGGACAAGTGCTTCGATCAGTGCAAGATTTGCTAGAAAACCGGAACCCACGACCAAGCCTTCCGAAAAAGAGTTGGCTGAGGCTAACTCTTTTTCAAAAATACGGTGAATCGGATGATATCCGTTCACAAGCATAGAAGCCTTGGAACTGATAACCGTGAATTCTTCAACAAGTTTTACTGCTTTTTTAAACTGTTTTTTATTACGTGAAAGTCCCAAGTAGTCATTGGAAGCCAGATCATCCAATGTGACGTTATACACTTTTCTTTCTCTGAAACGACCGGCTTTTTTCAGTGCTTTTAATTCATTTTCATACATCATCTTTATCCTTTTAAACCATGCAGTCCATTTAGCCAGGGCAGCAACACTTCTACCTGCAATCCCATCGCCGTACTTTCATAACCATCCACGGATCTGATATATTTTTTACAAAAGCCCTCGACCATACATCCCCCGGCCTTCCCTTTCCACAATCCGCTTTCAAGATAACTTTCAAGATCGTCCGCTTCAAAATCATCAAAATGGTAATGGGTTGCTGAGGTATCAACAAGCAGTATTTCTTTACTTTTAAAATGAAGTGAGGAGACAATGGAGATGGTCGCTCCGCTTTGAATATTTAGAATACGTCTAGCATCTTCTATATTTTTAGGTTTACGTAAAATAGACCCATTCTCAGCCATAATGACCGAATCAGCACAAAGCAGAGGTATGTCCAGTCCGAATTCTTTGACCGCAGCTTCCATTTTACCTTTGCTT
>JAMONL010000073.1 GCA_027065815.1 Sulfurovum sp. | reverse complement strand
TTTGCAAGATCAGGAATTTTTTTCGCTCCGAAAAGCAATACAACGATCGCAAGTACAATCAACAGTTCCGGCATAGATGGCATACCCATATTCAATCCTTTTAACTCAATGTGAGTCTTATTTTAAAATTTTAATAATTATACTTAAAAATGTTTAACCTTGTCCAAATTAACGAAGCCATTGTGCAATAAATTGTGCTTCAGCTTCTTTACTCTGTTTCAACCGTGCTGCTTTTGCGACTATCACAAACTCCTGTGCCGCCTCGTCTACACTGTCATTGATGATCGTAAAATCATACTCCCCCACCGCTTCGATCTCTTTTGTGGCGTTTTCCAGACGTTGGACAATAACATCTTCGCTGTCGGTACATCTTGTACGAAGCCTCTTTTCAAGTTCTGCCAGTGTAGGAGGGGTAATGAATGCCGAAGTCGTGATATCATTCATTTTGGCACGCACCAGTCTGTGCCCCTGAACATCAATATCAAAGATCACCAGCTTACCGGCACCCAGAGCCTCTCTTACCGGTTTAAGAGACGTACCGTAATAGTTGCCATGTACTTCCGCATATTCCAGAAAGTTTCCTGCTTTGATGTCTTCTTCAAAACTCTCTTTGCTCACAAAAAAGTAGTCTTTGGCATTCTCTTCACCTACTCTTGGTGCACGTGTGGTGGTGGAGATGGAAAAGTAATACTCGCCGATCTCTTCTGAAGCTGCATTGATAATGGTACTTTTACCCGCACCACTTGGACCGGAAAGTACAAGAATGGCACCTTTTTGTCTACGTAACATTACTTTTTGTCCTTAAAATTTATTTTAATTGTCACCTCTGCATCTTTAAGAAGTTTTTTGATCTTTTTAGGTTTCATATTTTCAATGGCAGCGATCAATGCTTCTTCAAAGGTATACGTTTCTTCCTTTTTAGCCTTTTTAGATCTCTTTTTCTCTGTTTTTTTTGCTTTCTTTTTATCAGGCTTAATGTTTAGGATATTTACAATCTCATCTTCAGAAATAATTTCCAAACCGTCTGCTTCCAAATGTTCCGTGATCACTTCCACTTTGCGGGCTTCATATGCTTCTTCATCTTCGATCTGCAGAATCCCTTCATCCTTTTCATCTTCTTCCAAGAGTGCTTTTATTCTCTCAATTTCCTGACTGTCAAGCACTTCAGGATTTTGGGGTATCAATATACTGTCTTTTTTCACATCATCTTCTGTTTGGGCTGTTTCATCTTTACGCTCTTCTTGACTGAGCGGGAAAATAAAACCTTCTTCTTTATGCTCTTCCTTCTCTTCCGCATGGGTCGAAAAATGATCTATCACTGCTGTGATCTGAGAGGGAAGGAAAGGTTTTGTGATCACTTCATCAAAATCTTCAAACGCAACAATACTCCCCTGTTTTCCCGATAAAAATATTTTTTTACCAACTTGAAGATTTGACAACACATCCTGAACTTCAGAAGCATAAGAGTTGTCATCTATAAAAACAATATCGTACGCATCATGTTTTATCATTGAGATATCCGTTATCTCTTCCAAAACCATACCCTCTCCGCGGATACAAAGAGAGAGGAGTCTGGAAACAACAGGATTGGTATTGAGCAGTAAGATATTCATAGAAGAAACTCCAAAAAGTAATTGGAGATATTATAGTGTAAGTCTGGTTAGGATTTGGTTTGTTTCTTCCTACTGGATCTCAACAGTGATCTTCCTTGTACTGCTTTGAACAGTCACAGAATCTCCTATATTCCCGGTAAATCCGATCTTTACGATATTACCGTCAAAGATCTCAAGATCCGTTACCGAACCCCCTGTACGGGAAGTCGCAATAGATTCAAGTATCGTTTCACTGTCTATAGGCGGGAAGTAAAGATATATGATCTCACCGGAAGAAACATACACTGTACGATCTACACTCGTGACCTCTTCAACTCTTCCGGGAGAAGAAGCTTCAAATTCCCATGTAATAACACTGTTTTCTCCTTTATACGAATATTCAAAAGAAACCCGGTATGTATGCTCAAACTCTTCTCTGTTTTTTGGGAAAAGTGCAAATTCACAGGTGGAAAAGGATTGATGCTCATCGGAAGAGGCTGTCAATATTCTTAAAACATCTACTCCTGCACCACTGCTAAGGTCTGTCATACTGAAACTGCTCATTTCTATACTATCACAATCCATTTCACCCGGATTGAAATTCACACTGACCGGATATCCAGAATAAGATGCATACCCTTCGATAGGATTGGGAGATTCGTTCCCGCCAAAGAATCTCCATGCTCCGGATTCTCCGTCGCTAGGGTACTCAACAAACTTTTTACCAGGAGCGACATTATCGGCAGAAAGGAAATCCTCTTCTCCGAGCGCTTTATTTTCATTCAGGCACAAACCTACAAAGACCGTTCCTTCAGGAGAATAGTTTTCATCATCACAAAGTTCACGAATTTTGGTATTTCCCATATCATACGTATAAGACGATCCCGTACTATTATCTACAGCACCGATCCCGATCTCGTCAAATTGGAAAGATAAAAATCCCATTCGGTGATAAATAGCCCCCATAAGACCATCAACATTCTCTTCTGCTCCTATCCAGGAAGACCAGTTTTCAGATACATACTTCGATCCATATTCTGCACGTACAGATCTCCATAGCGGATCAACAGCATAAAACAAAGGCTTTCCTTCTGTTTCATAATGTCCAGCCTCATTGTTCCTGATAAGATAATTGGAATGAGCCCCTGTAGCAACATTCAGCTCACTGTTAATGGTAAAAGAGGGAAGTCCGGCTTTTGTTCTTATACTATTAAGATATGCAAAAGCTTTTTGCTCTGCTGTAGAATAATCATCTAATCCTGCAAGATACTCTGCGTCCAGATTAGTATATCCAAGACTGCTTGATTCTGTATTAGTACTTGTACTATCCCCAATACTTGAGGAGGTATTTTGACTCGTTGTATCCGATCCACCACCTCCACAACCATTCATCAATAAGGTACAAAATACTAATACAATAATTATTTTTGTTTTCAAATTTCTTTCGCCTTCTTTTTTTAAAGTAGTGCTAAGTAT
>JAMONL010000072.1 GCA_027065815.1 Sulfurovum sp. | reverse complement strand
GCGTAAAGGAAAACTGACATAACAGGTACCTTGATTTTATTCCCTCTCCACTTTTCCCCGCATCTTTTTCTTCTGTGCATGTTTCTTTTTCGATTGTAAGCGCCGTTTCACAGCACCTTTGGTCGGTTTGGTCGCAACACGCTTTTTTTGAACGACATTGACACTTTTAATAAGTTCTACAAGACGCTCAAGTGCCTCCTCTCTGTTTTGCTCCTGGCTGCGATGCTGTTGTGACTTGATAACGATGATACCTTCTTTGGTAATGCGCTTATCTTTGAGTGAAAGAAGCTTCTCCTTATAAAAATCCGGCAGCGACGAAGCATCAATATCAAAGCGAAGATGGATCGCCGCAGAAACCTTGTTCACCTTCTGCCCACCCGACCCCTGTGCACGAATGGCAGTAAACTCTATTTCGTTTTCATCAAGCATAACAGTATTAGATATCTTCAACATCGCCATATTTTCTCCTCCAGTTTTTGATTAATTATAGCATTGAAGATCTAAATTACGCTCTCATTAGAAACAAAGCGATCTCCTCAAAATACCCTTCAAATCCCTACAAAGCTATGATCCCCACCCTCTTCGACGATCTGCTTTGCATCGGGGAGTTTCTCGACGGCTTCTTTGTAGTCAAGAACCTCATCCCCTTTTTGTACCATGAGTAAAACATTTGATTGTTCCGTCATGGTACATTCATACTTTTCCAGCATCTCCAGGTGGGATGTTTTCCATTCAAAATGACTGCCGTCATAAAAGTTGGGTGCCTGACCCAACATACGGCTTAATGTTTTGGATGAATGCATAGCAGGATTGATAAGACAGACTTTTAACTGGTACTTTTGGGCAAGGTACATTGCATAGTAACCACCCAAAGAAGAACCTATAAGCCTGACATCGTCACAAACGCCAATAAGCTCTTCAAGTGTCTGCATCGCCAACTCCGGTACATATGAGAGAGAGACGGAGCGATGAAATCTACTTTTTTATCTGCAAAGTACGCCCTCAAAGCCCTCGCTTTCCCGCCATACCCATGACTACTGAACCCGTGAATGTAGATAACCATCTGTTTTTTCCTTTTAAAATCCATACTCAAGTGTATCATAATCCAGTTTTCTATTTGAAAAAGGTTCAATGATAGCTTGAATATCTGTCAATGCATAGTGCAGAGGATAACCTATAGAAGAGTCTTTTGCAGTGCTTTCGAGTATATAATATTTCTTCCCGTCGATCCAAAGCCCTTTTCTATCTGGCAAAGGTTCCTTAATCGCGATAATGACAAAAATATGTTTCGGCACCAGCACGAAATACGCCTCTTTATCCAAAGCATGTAGCATAGAGATCAGTAGATTACTTTTATCATCACAATCACCAAAGCGGTTTTTGATTGTCTTTTGCGGAGAATGTGCTTTGAAGAGATTGATTTTATAGGGTATATGTGTCACATACTCTAAAATAGACTGTACCTGGCATATTTCATTCTTGCAGTTCTTTGTCAAAGCAAATGCTTTTTGTCTGATTTCTTCGGAAGTACTTACATGGTTGGTATAGATACCGTCTTTGGTTCCTACTTGTGTACGGTCAACAATATACAATGCTTTGACCGTAATAAAGATGATCGCAATGAATGATACAATAATGATAGACAGCGCAATATTTTTTGAACTGTTGGATGTCATGATAGTTTAACCTGCATTTTTCAAGACTCTTTCAAACTCAAAGAGACTTTCCCCTTCTCCACATCCACCAAAAGAACTCTGATCTGAGCTAAATATTGATTAACAGACAAAACTTCAAGCGGATGTTTGATACGTTTTTCACTCATTTGTGAGATGTGGATCATTCCGTCATTTTTGAGACCAATATCTACAAAGGCACCGAAGTCTGCAATGTTTCTTACCACACCAGAGACGATACTTCCTTCTCTTAACATGTTAATATCTGTCATGTCATCTTTAAAGGGAATAGCAGGCAACTCTTCTCTTGGGTCAAAGCCGGGTTTGTCCAACTCTTTGATAATGTCTTTAAGTGTCTCTTCACCTACACCCAGTTTTTGTGCCAATATCTTTGTATCTATAGTATCAGTGATCTTTTGCAGCTCTTTGGCAACATCATAACTCTCAGGGTGGATACCGGTATTGTCAAAGATGCTCTTTCCGTCACGGATACGGATGAACCCTGCTAACTGTTCATAGGCTTTAGCGCCAAGACCTTTGACCTTTAACAGTTCTTTCTTACTTTTGAATGCTCCGTGTTGTTCTCTGTACGTCACAATACTCTTGGCAAGCTTCGGCCCAACACCTGCCACAAATGAGAGTAGAGAGGCAGAGGCAGAATTTACATCTACACCCACACGGTTCACCAGGTCTTCCACACCTTCATGCAGTTTTCTCTCAAGCAGTTTTTGGTCTACATCATGCTGATACTGCCCTATGCCCAAAGATTTAGGGTCTATCTTCACCAATGCTGCCATCGGGTCACGTACTCTTCCTGCTATGGAAATAGCTCCACGTACTGTCACATCAAGATTGGGATATTCTTCTGCTGCTATTTTAGACGCTGAATAGACCGATGCCCCTGCTTCTGAGACTACCGTGTATTTCAAAGTGCCGTTCAACTCTTTGTTGATCTTGGCAAAGAACTCCTGTGTTTCTTTGGAAGCGGTACCATTTCCTATGGCTACACCCTGGATATTGTATTTCTTTACCAGATCCAAAACAACTTTTCGTGAACCTTCATAGTCACTTCTCGGTGGAGCAGGGAAAATGAGTGCATCATCAAGATAAGTTCCGTTTTCATCCAATACTGCCAACTTACACCCTGTCGTGTACGCAGGGTCAGCACCAAGCAGTACTTTCTGGGTTACAGGCGGGGTCATGAGTAATTGAGTGAGATTCTTTCCAAATACTGTAATGGCTCCTAAGTCTGCTTTCTCTTTTAAGTGAGCAAAGACTTCTCTTTCAATAGAAGGGAAAAGCAGACGTTTAAATCCGTCTTTATAAGCTTCAAAGAGAATGGTTTTGGAAGACCCCATATGATCTCTGAGTTTATAGCGTTTCAGGGTTTCTAGGTATCTGTCTGTATCT
>JAMONL010000071.1 GCA_027065815.1 Sulfurovum sp. | reverse complement strand
CTAATTGAGCCTGGCTTGATTTTGCCGGAATACGCATAGAGATCCTTTAAATGAATAAAAAGATTATAGCCAATAAAGATAATTTTATATAGAAGTTTATTAATTCTAATGAATCAATGAATTATGAAGTAGGTAGTTCGAAAAATTTTAAAATAGACAACCAAAGGTACGTGTTGTACCTTTGGCAGAAGCATTAACCAATAGGCTCTGCTTTTTGGACGTCATATAGGATATCATCCATTGGATGTCTATACATAGGCATAGCCAATCTTTTTTCATCAAGCACATGACCGATGAATCCGATGGATCTACCAACAATAAAAAAGGCGTTTAGAGTACCGGACTCAATGAATTCATTGATCTCTTCTTCCTCGTAACCTAATGCTCTCCACATATCTACCATAAGAATACCGATAGTACCATCCACGTTAAGGATAAGGTTCTCTTTCTTCGAGGTCGTCAATGCTTCAACTGTCTTGGCATAGTCAAGAAGGGGTGTTGAAGGGAAGTTCTCAGCTGCAAAGTTCATAAGACCTGTCACTCTCAGGTCAGGATTCTTCAATGACTTGATTCTGTGTCCGATTCCAGGAATTGGCACACCCTCACCTTTCATATACTTCAGGAATGCTTTTGGATCAAGATCGTTATCATCTGCATATTTAAAGTACTTCGCAGCACCATCAATGGCACCACCGAATCTTGGACCAATGGTCAAAAGACCTGTTACAAGTGCTTCAACCACTGATTTGCCAGCTCTTGCTGTCACTTTTGCATTGTGTGCACCTGAGACGGCAGGACCATGGTCAGCAACCGTTTTAATTACCGTTTCAATAAACTGTGTTGCCCACTCTGGATACTGTTTTTTGAACCATAGAAGTGAGATAACATCACCGATACCTTTTCCTGTATCCGGTGTTGCCACTGAAGAGATAGGGAATCCGGCATAAGTTGCTTCTTCACCTCTGTCATCAGAGATCGTACAGATAAACTGCTTCGGTCTTCTTACTTTAGGGATCACATTGATCTCAGGCTCAGGGATCGGATCCAGATTAAGAGATTCAAATACCTCTTTGATCTTCGCAGGAAGGTCGTTAAATGTTGCCGGTACGTGAATACCTGCTTCAGCCATTGCTCTGTTTTTATATTCAGCAGTTTCACTCTCTGCATTTGCAGAAGCTCCTGCATGACCGAACTGAACACCTGAATCATAATACTTAGCGATGGTACCGATACACCAAGCAATAATAGGTTTAGTGATTCTACCGTCTTTAACAGCTTCGATCACTTTATACTCTTCAGTACCCCCTACTTCACCAAGAAGGATCATATATTTTACATCCGGGTTCTTTTCCATTCTAAGAAGGTTGTCAATAAACACGGAACCGACAAATCTGTCTCCACCGATCGCTACACCTTCTGCAATACCATCTGCATTGATAGCGATAATGTTGGAAAGCTCATTGAAAAGACCACCTGATCTTGTAACAAGACCACAAGAACCTGCTCTGTGAAGCTTGGAGTTAATGATGTTATCAATAGTACCACCGATATTCGCCACTTTAAATGCTCCCGGAGTGATTGCACCAACAGTTGCCGGTCCAATCACAACTACACCCAGCTCTCTAGCTTTGGCATTCATGCCACGTGCAAGTCTTTCAGGAATACCTTCAGCAGTGATCATCATAGAAGAGAATCCACCGATTTCAAGTGCTTCCATTGTGACATCATAAGCTGTTCTGAATGATGCAAAGTTTAGAAGTACATCTGCCTGCGGCTGCGCTGCTTTTGCATCAGCTGTTGACTTGTAAAGCGGGATCATTACTTCATCCGCACCCCAAAAGAACTTTTCGAACTTGTTACCTGATGTAGGTGCGACAATAGCAGCTACAGATGGAGTATCTCTCTTGATCGTATAATCATAATCCAACATTCTCTGGATTGCTGTTTTGTTGTTATTCCAAAAAATAGCTTGTGTGCTTCTTGTATATAGTTGATTCATTATTTACCTCCCTCTAGTGCCATTCTCACAATATCTGTTACGTGAGTTTCCGGTCCGTATACTTCAATGTAAAGACCCATTCTATCAGCTGCTTCTTTAATATCTTTAAGACCTTTTTCATAGTTTGGTCCGCCACGTCTTACATAGATCTTCGTGTCTACTGCTTTGAGTTTATCCTGGTACTCTTCGAATGCCTGGATGATACCTGTAAATGTTTTTGCAACATCTGTAAAGTTCGCGATCGCACCACCGATGATAAGTACTTTTCCTCTACCTGAAGGATCCGGTTCTCTTGTCATGAGGTCAAAAAGAGTCTCTGCATAAAACTTTGTCTCACCTGTGGTTGGCCCGCCAGAGTACTCGCCGTAGTTTGCAAGATCTTCAATTCCTGCCATGTCAGCGATCGTGTCAGCATATACTACTGAAGCTCCACCACCGGCAACCATTGTCCAAATTCTAGCTTCCGGTTTAAGCAGTGTCAATTTCAATGAAGCACCTGTTTTTGCATCTGCTTCTTCAATAGCCAAGACTTCCGGAGATTTCTCTTCCATACCGAATGAAGTCGGGTACTCAACGTCTCCCCACTCATCTACCATCATGAATCCTGCAGTATCATCAAGTTTTGCAACCATATCAAGCAACTCAACTTTATTACCCTGAAGTACAAACGGATTGATCTCAAGGTATGCGAAGTTCAACTCTCTGTATGCTTGAAAGAAACCGATAGCGAACTTTGCAAAATTTTCTTTGTCTTCGTCTTTTACATCAGCAGGAATATTTGCTTTTATCTTGTTTGCGATCTGCTCTTCTGTGTCAGTGATCTTGAAAGCCACTTCGGTTACTTTTTCATCCCAACCCTCTTCAACTTCCATTCCACCTTCAGCAGACATATAAAGCATATCGTCATCACCTACACAGGTAGCAGAGATATAGTACTCTTCTGACTGGTCATGCGGCGTGAAAGGCTCAACGATAAAGTGTGTCAACATATCTATAGATGCCTCACCAGTAGGTGTGTCACCATCAAATGAGAAATAGACTTTCTGTTTAGAACTTGATTTTTCATCGATCCAAGATGCTGCTTTTTCTAAAGAAACA